>JAISWA010000090.1 GCA_031271275.1 Clostridiales bacterium
CCCCCCCCATGCCATAAATAATGCCGTGAGAAGGAACACGGTCAGTTTCTTGCCTACACCTTTCTGTTTCATGGCGCTGCCTCCTCATAATTTTTTAATTACTTAATCGGATTAAGTAATTATCGCGATTATAACACACCGCGAAAGAAATGTGAAGGGGGCATTAGAATTATTTTTGCGATTTTAATTTATTTTTTTGTCTCATGAGATTTTTGACCGGCGAAGAATCTTCTGCTTTGTGCGGGTAGGATTCTTCGCTTCGCTCAGAATGACAGACTTGCTCAGAATGACAGGCCTTACGCTTCGCTCAGAATGACAGGCTTGCGTTGTCCGTTGTCATTCTGAGCCGCAGGCGAAGAATCTTTTGCTTTGTGGGGTAGGATTCTTCGCTTCGCTCAGAATGACCGGCTTGCGTTGTCCGCTGTCATTCTGAGCCGCAGGCGAAGAATCTTTTGCTTTGTGCGGGTAGGATTCTTCGCTTCGCTCAGAATGACAGACCTTACGCTTTGCTCAGAATGACAGGCTTGCTCAGAATGACAGGCTTTACGCTTCGCTCAGAATGAAACGAACGTGTTGCGCCGCACAAGGTATATAGCATTTTCACGGTTTGTATGGTATATTTTTTCATACTACCGGTTTTCAAAAGGGGCGTATTTTGTGATTAGGCGCACCGTCATCAAACTCAGCGGCGAAGCGTTGGCAGGCGAGGTTCCTGTTCCGGCGGAATTTTTTAATCCCTTCAGCGACGCCGTAATCCATTCCATCGTAAGCCAAATCAAAACGGTTTTAAACGACGCGCGTGTTCAGGTGGCGTTGGTGTTGGGCGGCGGTAATTTCTGGCGGGGAAGGCAGGCGCCGGAAGGCATGGACCGTTCCCGCGCCGACCAGATCGGTATGCTCGCCACGGTGATGAACGGCATCTATCTTATGGAAGCGTTCCGGAAGCAGGGCGTCCGCGCCCGCGTCGCCACCCCGATCCCCATCGGGCAGTTTACGGAAATTTACGAGCGCGACGCCGCCCTGGCGTACATGGAATCCGGCGGGGTGCTGATTAACGCGGCGGGGCTCGGGCACCCGTACTTTTCCACCGATACGATTACCGCGCTCAGGGCTGCGGAACTTTCCGCCGACTGCATCCTCTACGCCAAAAGCGTGGACGGCGTCTTCGACAAAGACCCGAAAAAATTCAAAGACGCCCGTAAATTCAAAACCCTTTCCTACCGCAAAGCCATTGCCGAAACCCTTAACGCCGCCGATATGGCAGCGCTGCACCTTTCAAACGACGCGAAAATTCCGTCCTTCGTCTTCGGGCTCGACGAACCCTTGAGTCTCGTCAGCGCCTGTAATTTCCCCGAAACCGCGCCCCTTGAGGGCACGTTCCTTGACGTAAACGCAGAAGACATTTTTTACTAAACCATTTTATTAAGGAGGATTCCCATGTCTGACCACGCAAAACCCTATGAGGAAAAAATGAAAAAGACCATCGAGGTGCTTGAGAACGAGTTTGGCACCATACGCGTAGGCCGCGCGAACCCCCATGTGCTCGACCGGATAATGGTGGACTATTACGGTACGGAAACCCCGGTCAACCAGGTCGGCAACGTGACCGTGCCCGAAGCGCGGCTGCTGCAGATACAGCCCTGGGACGCGTCGATGCTTAAGGCGGTGGAAAAGGCCATCCAGTCCTCCGACCTGGGCATCAACCCCACCAACGACGGCAAGGTAATCCGCCTCGTTTTCCCGGAGCTGACGGAGGAGCGCCGCAAATCACTTGCCAAAGACGTGAAGAAAAAAGGCGAGGACTCCAAAGTCGCCCTGCGCAACGTCCGGCGCGACGCCATCGAAGTATTTAAGAAAATAGAAAAGAAGGGCGAAATACCGGAGGATACGCTTGCCGACCTTGAGGATGAAATCCAAAAATTAACGGATAAATATGTCGCCGAGTTGGACAAGCGCGTCGAAAGTAAAACTAAAGAAATCATGTCCATATGACGCAAACGGTTCCCGCGCATGTGGCGATTATTATGGACGGCAACGGGCGTTGGGCGAAGAAGCGGCATTTAGCGCATACGGCGGGCCACCGGGCGGGCGCGCAGGCGCTTAAAAAGCTCGCCCCCGCCGTGGAGAAACTCGGCGTGAAATACCTGACCGTATACGCTTTCAGCACGGAAAACTGGAAGCGCCCGCAGGAAGAAGTCTCCGCGCTGATGAAGCTGATACACGAGTACATTCAGCAGTACATCGACGATACGAAAAAGAATGACATGCGCATTTTTATTATCGGGGACAAGAGCCGGCTCGAGCCGGAACTGCGCAGGAAGATTGCCGAGCTTGAGGCGACGACCGAAACCAAGCCCGGCTTGCAGGTGAACATAGCGCTTAATTACGGCGGGCGGGACGAAATCACCCGCGCCGCGCGGAACCTCGCGAAAAAAACCGCCCGAGGGGAAATCGTCCCGGAGGATATAACCGAAACTTTTTTCGCCAACCAACTCGACACGGGTTCCATGCCCTACCCCGATTTGCTGATTAAAACAGGCGGCGAAATGCGGCTGAGCAATTTCCTGCTATGGAAGCTCGCCTATACCGAGATTTACGTGTTGGATAAATTTTGGCCGGACTTCACCATAAACGACATGCGAAAAGCCATCGACTGGTTTAACGGCCGCGAACGGCGCTTCGGCGGCAGATAAACCATAGGAGTGAACCTTATTGCGCAAACGAATCCTGACCACCCTGGTCGGGCTGCCTCTTTTAATACTCATCGTAAACATCGGCGACTGGCCGCTTATCGTTACGCTTATGCTCCTTTCGCTTATCGGTCTTAACGAAATGTACGTGGCGTTTTCCAACGAAAACAAAGCCATCCATCTAATCGGTTATATTTTTACCGTGGTGTACTACGCCTCCACCGCGATTATAGGCGTAAGCTCGTGGCTGCTTATTGAGCTTACGCTGTTTGTCATCGTCGCGCAGGCTTTTCTGGTGCTGTTCTACAAGCATACGCCGCTGTACGACAATATCGTGACCATTTACGGGTTCTTTTGCATTTCCTTTCTGCTTTCGTTTATCTATTTGGTGCGGGAACACGAACTCGGCCGCTATTACGTCTGGCTTATCTTCACCAGTTCCTTCGGCTGCGATACCTTCGCGTACCTGATTGGAACAAGGTTTGGCAAGCATAAGCTCACGGGTTCCCCAAGCCCCAAAAAAACGGTGGAGGGCATTGTGGGCGGCGTGCTCGGCGCGGCGCTTGTCGGCTGGCTGTACGGGCTTTTTATTTCCGGCGTGCTCGGGGTAAAAGACATCAGCATCATCACCAACGCCACCATCGTTTCTCTTTGCGGCGCCATGTTTTCCATCATCGGCGACATGTCCGCCTCCGCGTTCAAGCGTTACACAAAAATTAAAGATTTCGGCAAGGTTTTCCCCGGTCACGGCGGCGTGCTCGACCGCTTCGACAGCGTGATTATGACCGCGCCCATCGTGTATTTGGTCATGACGGCGGTGATCCGGCTCAATGGGTAAACACGGCGTAAGTATTCTTGGCGCGACCGGTTCTATCGGGACGCAAACCCTCGACGTGCTCCGGAATTTCCCGCGTATGCGCGTTCGCGCCCTTACGGGTCATTCGAATATAAAGCAATTGTCGGAATCGGCAAACGAATTTAAGCCGGAAACCGTTTGCGTACCCGACGCTGAGGCAAGAATCAGGTTACGCGCGTTACTGGATTACGACTGTGAAATCGTAACCGGCGACGAAGGGCTGCTGTACTGCGCCGCGGAAAGCGGAGCCGCCACCGTGGTCAACGCCCTTACCGGGCGCGTTGGGCTTGAGCCTACCTTCGCCGCGATACAGCCCGGCGTAACCCTCGCGCTCGCCAATAAGGAATCGTTGGTGACCGCAGGCCCGCTAGTAACGGAAGCCGTAAAAAAAGCCGGCGCGAAGCTCACCCTTATCGACAGCGAGCATTCCGCGATTATGCAGTGCATAGAAGGCGGCGCCCGTAAAAATATTGAAAAAATAATCCTCACCGCGTCCGGCGGCGCGTTCCGCGACTGGCCCCGGGAGCGTATCGAAAAGGCCGCCGCCGCCGCCGCGTTGCGCCACCCCACTTGGAACATGGGAAAAAAAATCACCCTCGACAGCGCCACGATGATGAACAAGGGACTGGAGTTTATCGAGGCGGTTTATCTGTACGGGGTAAGACCGGAGCAGGTCGAGGTGTTGATCCACCCGCAAAGCATCGTGCACTCCATGGTGCAGTTTGCCGACGGGTCGGTTATGGCGCAGCTGAGTACGGCGGACATGCGCATTCCCATACAGTACGCGCTGTTGGGCAACACCCGGGAGCCGAACGATTTCCCAAGGTTGGATTTTACGGGTATCGGTTCGCTCACCTTTGAAAAACCGGACGCGCGGCGCTTCCCGTGCCTTCGTATCGCCAGGGAAGCGGTAAGCCGGGGCGGGACTTACCCCGCGGTGATGAATATGCTGAACGAACTGGCGGTACAAGCGTATTTGGAAGGGGAACTCGGGTTTTACGACCTGTCGGCGTTAATAGAAAAAGCGTTTGATTCATATACTGATAGAGGTTTAAACAGCCCCGGCGACATACGCGAAGCCGAGGACTGGGCGCAAGAATTTTTTAGGAAGGGCTGACCGTTATCTCAACTTTTATTTCAGTTTTAATTACCATTTTAATTTTTGGCGTGGTCGTGCTCGCGCACGAATGGGGCCATTTCATGGCAGCGCGCCGCGCGGGGGTCTTTGTGGAGGAATTCGCCATCGGGATGGGCCCCCGGTTGGTGACCTGGGGGAAACCCAAGCGCAAAAAAAATGACGACGGCACTGCCGGCGGTGAACCCGAAACCACCGGCGACTATACGGTATATTCCATACGCGCGTTCCCCATCGGCGGGTTCTGCAAAATGTACGGCGAAGAAGAAACCCAAAACGACCCGCGCTCCCTGAGCAGCAAAAAAGTGTCAAGCCGTATGCTCATTATGGCGGCGGGCGCGCTGATGAATTTCGCCCTCGCGTTTGTGCTGCTGTTTGTTTACGCGCTGTTGGTCGGGCATTCCACCACCACGGTGTTAAGGAGTTCGATGGAAAATTCCCCGGCGATGGCGGCGGGCATCCTCCCCGGCGACCGGATTACCCATTTAAACGGTTCCCCGGTATTGCTGCTTGAGGACATGAAAATGTCGCTGCAGTCCAACGGCGACAAGCCGGTGACGGTGCGTTTTGTCCGGGGCGGCGAGGTTCATGAAACCCTGATCGCGCCCACAACAAACGAATACGGCGAATACATGATCGGCATACAGACCGAGGCGCGCGCCGGGCTGTTGTCTAACGAGGAAGGCGTTAGGCGCGTGAACTTGTTCAGCTGTATCGCGGATTCCTTCAAAAATATCATTTTCTTTTTGAAATTCACCCTCGCGTTTGTGGTTCAGCTGTTCACGGGGCGGGCGGATATAAGCGGAATGGCGGGGATGATCGGCGTAGGCGGAATGGTAAACGACGTATATGTCTATCAGACGCAGGTGGTAAAAAGCGTAGCTTCCACGGTGCTTACCATGGTTAACCTGTGCGCGCTGCTAAGCGCTAACCTTGGCATTATCAACCTGCTTCCCCTGCCCGCGTTGGACGGCGGGAAAATTGTATTCCTCACCATCGAGGGTATACGCCGCAAACCCATTTCCCCGGAGCGGGAAGGGATGGTGCATTTTGTCGGGTTTGTGCTGTTGATGATTTTAGCGGTGTTTATCGCGTATCAAGATATTATGCGGCTTATATGACGGCGGATTCCATAAAGCGCTTTACGCGGGAAAAAACCCGCCCCGTCCGCGCCGGCGGTTTGCGGATAGGCGGCGGCGCGCCGGTGTCCGTACAGTCCATGACCAACACCGACACGCGGAACATCCCCGAAACCGTCCGGCAGATAAACGCGTTGCAAGCAGCGGGCTGTCAGCTCGCGCGGCTCGCCGTACCGGACGGGGAAGCCGCCGGGGCTTTTGGCGAAATAAAAAAACAAACAGGCATACCGCTTTCTGCGGACGTTCATTTCGATTACCGCCTCGCCCTCGCCGCGATTAAAAACGGGGCGGACAAGCTGCGCATCAACCCGGGCAACCTCGGCGGCGAAGATAAGGCGCGAGAGGTCGCGTTGGCGGCAAAGGCGGCGGGGATACCCATACGCGTGGGGGTCAACGCGGGTTCCCTTGAGAAAGACATTTTGCGCAAATACGGCGGCCCCACCGCCGAAGCGCTGTGCGAAAGCGCGTTAAAGTACATAAGTTTGCTTGAGAAAAATAATTTCTATGATATCGTCGTTTCCGTAAAAGCGTCCGACGTGCCGCTGATGGTTTCCGCGTGCTTGCTGCTCGCGGAAAAAACGGACTGCCCCCAACACATCGGCGTAACGGAAGCGGGTACGCCCTATCGGGGAAGCGTGCGCTCCGCCGCGGGAATCGGAACGCTTTTGTACGCGGGCGTAGGGGACACGGTGCGGGTTTCGCTTACGGGCGACCCGGTGCGGGAAGTGATTTGCGCCAAAGAAATCTTACGCGCCATGGGGCTGTTATCTTTCGGGGCGAGCGTGATTTCCTGCCCCACCTGCGGGCGCACGGAAATTGATATTGCCGCCCTCGCGGAAAAAATAGAGGCTTTCTGTGATACAATAACCGCGCCGGTAAAAGTCGCGGTGATGGGCTGCGCGGTCAACGGCCCCGGCGAAGCGAGGGAAGCCGATTACGGCGTTTCCGGGGGCAGAGGAACGGGCGTGCTGTTTAAAAAGGGGAAAGTCGTGAAAAAAGTACCGGAAGAATGCCTCGCGGACGCGTTGATTGAAATGGTCAGAAGCGATTTGAATTTATAAATAGAGAATGTGGGTTGATACTATGACACGGGCAGCAATTAAAAAGAGAGGTGAATGGATGAACGAACTGCTTAAATCTAAAATACGCGAGGCGTTTTCGTCAGTTCTGCCGATTACCGTAATTGTTCTGGTGTTAAGCGTGGTATGGGTTCCCCTGCCCACCAGTACGTTGGTGATGTTTATCGCGGGCGCCGCGCTGCTTATCGCCGGTATGGGCATATTCACCCTTGGAGTGGACATGTCCATGCTGCCGATGGGTCAGGATATCGGCGAGCAGTTTACGCTCATAAAACAATTGGCGCTCGTTTTCGCCGTCAGTTTCGGGATGGGCGCGTTAATTACCATTGCGGAGCCGGATTTGCAGGTGCTTGCCGAAAGCGTCACTTCCATCCCCAATTTTATGCTTATCGGGACGGTCGCGGTGGGCGTGGGCGTTTTTATGGCGGTTTCGGTCGCCCGCGTGTTTTTTAACATACCGCTTTCCTATTTACTCATCGGGTTTTATGTTTTATTGTTCGGGCTTTCCGTCTTTGTCCCCAAGGAATTTTTGTCCATCGCTTTCGACAGCGGCGGCGTGACCACCGGACCCATTACCGTTCCGTTTATCCTCGCCATGGGTAAGGGGCTCGCCCAGGCGCGGGGGGGCAGCGACACGCAGGACAACAGCTTCGGCACGGTGGCGCTTTGCAGCGTCGGCCCCATTATCATGGTGATGATTCTCGGCATTTTATACGACCCCCAGGACGCGGTCTACGAGCTTGCCGAGCTGCATGTGGTGGACACCACCCGGGACGTGGCGCGCACCTTCGTCGAGGCAACCCCGGCTGTTTTAAGGGAAGTCGCCGTCGCGGTACTGCCCATTGTCGCGGCGTTTTTTATATTCCAATTACTCACGAAAAAGCATACCAAGCGCCAGCTTTTAAAAATTTGCGTGGGCTTTGGCTATACCTTCGTGGGGTTGGTCATGTTCCTTACGGGCGTAAAGACCGGATTTTTACATATGGGCGGGCTTATCGGCTCGGAAATCGCAGGCTCGGAACTGAAATGGCTGCTTATCCCGTTGGGGATGCTCATCGGTTACTTTATTGTTTTAGCGGAGCCGGCCGTTCACGTGCTCAATAATCAGGTCGAGGAGGTTTCCGGCGGCGCCATAAGCGCGAAGGCGGTGCAGACAAGCCTTTCCGTCGGGGTGGCGATATCCCTCGGCATCGCCATGCTGCGCGTGCTTACGGGCATCAGTATTTACTGGTTCTTAATCCCCGGCTACGCGATTTCGCTTGCCATGACTTTTTTCGTGCCAAAGACTTTTACCGGCATCGCCTTCGACAGCGGCGGCGTCGCAAGCGGTCCCATGACTTCCACCTTCCTGCTGCCCTTCGCCATGGGCGCGTGCGAAGCCGCGGGCGGCAACGTGCTGACCGACGCGTTCGGCATTGTGGCAATGGTCGCAATGACCCCGCTTATCGCGCTGCAGGTGCTCGGGTTTATTTACACCCGCAACGCGCAGCTCGCGGCTAAGGGCGAGGAACAGGAAGTGTTGGAAACCGGGCTTGCGCTTGAGGAGGACATAGACGATATAGTGGAATATGATATCAGCGACATCGATTTTACCGAAGTGGCGGATATTGAAGATATTGACGAACTGGAACTTCGCAGATAGAATCTGCGGATAAATTTGAAAGGTGCTGTTTATTTCATGTTAGCGGAACACCCATGCGAGTCGTTGGTATTGAAATTACTGATGGTAATCGTGGACGACAATGACTGCGAAAAGGTAACGCACTTCCTGCGGGACAGGTTTGTGCGTTTCCAGTTCGCCTGTACCGGCGAGGGCACCGCCAATTCCGAATTGCAGTCGCTTCTCGGGTTAAACGGGAAGATGAAGTCCTTATGCGTTTCACTGCTCCCCGACTTCCACGCGGAAGAACTTATACGAATCCTTCCGGATGAGTTGGAGCTTCGCAAAAGCGACAAGGGCATCGCTTTTACGATTCCCTTATCGAGCATTAGCAATCCCCTGCTTCGCGCGTACAGCGACGAAATTGTGCAAAAAATCTCCGGCTTGTTAGACCCTGCGCAGCAGGAAAAACTGGCGTCTGTTCTGCGGGACATGCCGGAAACCATTGAAAGGAAAACGGAAAAGGAGCCTCTTATGGATACTGAAATTGAAAAGCCCGATATACAGCGTCACGACCTTGTCGTGGCGGTGGTCAACAACGGATGCAGCGAGGAATTGATGGATGTGGCGCGGGCTAACGGCGCGGGCGGCGGAACGGTGGTAAACGCGCGGCGCACCGGACTGGACGAGAACGGCTCTTTCCTCGGGCTGCCCGTCCAAAAGCAAAAGGAAATTATTTTGATTCTCATCGAACAAAAAAAGAAAACCGAGTTGATGAAAGCGATTAACCACGGCTTCGGGTTCAGCACCCCCGCGCGGGGGATCGTGTTCTCGCTGCCGGTAGACAGCGTGGCGGGGCTGCACGGGGGCAAGTGACGGGGGTAAGCCTGTGAGAAAGTTCAATATTTTATATATCATCATCGCTTTTTCCGCCATGTTGCTTTTGCAGAATCTTTCGATACTGCGCGCGGTGCATGAAATGTCGGGCGACGCGCGGGTGGTCAATTATTCCGGGCTTGTGCGCGGCGCGACGCAGCGGTTGGTGAAGCTGGAACTTTCCCACCGTCCCGACGACGAATTGCTCGGCAGGCTTCAAGCGTATTTGTACGGTCTCGCCGGGAACGAGAATGATGATAACATCGCCTATATGACGTATGAGCCGTTTCAAACGTCTATAGGCGATTTGCTTGTCATCTGGGACGAATTGAAACAATCCATCTATGATTACCGGAAGGGCGGCGCGAGCGCGGAAGCGTTGCTTGAAGTCAGCGAGCGGCATTTTTTCAAGGCGGACGAAGCGACGAACAATGCCGAGCGGGGTTCCGAAGGCAAGATTAAGAGTACGGAAATGTGGATTACCGGCGGAATCGTCGCCATTTCCATCATCGTGGTGATTGTGATTGTTTTTTCCTATTTGCTCAGGCGGTCGGAACGCCGGCAGATGGAACTGCTCCACGAAAAAAACACGCAGTTGGAAGCCGCCATTCTGCAAGCGACCGAAGCGAGCCGCGCCAAGAGCCGGTTCCTCTCCAACATGTCCCACGACATACGCACGCCCCTTAACGGTATTATCGGAATGACCGCGATCGCTTCAAGCAACCTGAACAACCCCGGGCGAATGCGGGACTGCCTGAACAAGATAGCGCATTCTTCCAGGCATTTGCAAAGCCTGGTCAACGACGTGCTCGACATGTCCATCATCGAAAGCGGCAAGTTTATTTTAAACGCCGGGGAAATCGATTTGCCCGATTTTATGGAAAGCCTGGTCAATATCATACAGCAACAGATTAAGGCTAAGAGCCAAACGTTCAAAACATCCCTTTCCGACGCCGTCCATAAAAAAATAATAGGCGACCGGCTGCGTTTAAATCAGCTTTTATTAAACATCCTTTCCAATTCGGTCAAGTTTACGCCGCCCGGCGGTATAATCGGGCTTGATATACGGGAACTCCCCTGCCCCGCCGAAGATTTCGCGCGGTTCGAGTTTATTTGTTACGACAGCGGAATCGGAATGAGCGAGGAATTTACGCGGCATATCTTCGAGTCGTTTTCCCGGGAACAGGATTCGCGGATTGATAAAATCGAAGGCTCCGGCCTCGGCATGTCCATCACAAAACGCATTGTGGACATGATGGGCGGGGAAATCAGCGTGGAAAGCGAAAAGAACAAGGGTACGAAGTTTACGGTGGTACTGGACTTCCCCGTCAGTAATATAGACCCAAACAGCAGCGCCGGCCCGTCGGATTCCGCAGGCATACGGTTGGACGGCGTGCGCGTTTTAATGGCCGAGGACAACGCGCTTAATACGGAAATCGCCATAGAAATGCTGACCTCCGCGGGGGTATTGCTCGACTGCGCGGCGGACGGCAAAGAAGCCTTAGCGATGTTTAACGCTTCCGAACCCGGCTACTACGCCGTTATTTTGATGGACATGCAGATGCCCGTAATGACCGGCTGCCAATCCACCGCCGCCATACGGAAACTGCCCCGCGAGGACGCGGCGGCAATCCCCATTATCGCCATGACGGCGAACGCCTTCGAGGAAGACGTCCGCGAAGCGCTCGACGCCGGAATGAACGCCCATGTGGCAAAGCCCGTGGATTTTGAAGCGCTGAAGCTTGTGATAGGTAAATACTTACCGGAGGGAACCTTCCGCTACGCGGCGGACACGCCGGAAACATCCGTTGACGCCGGCGCGCCGGACGCGCCTGCAATAGAACCCGGCTCGCTTCTCGACAACCTCGCGAAACACGGCGTAAACGTAGCGGACGGGATTAAACGCCTTATTGGGAATAAAAAGGCGTATGAGAAGTGTTTGGTCAAATTTGTGGAGGATAAAAACTTTGAAACGTTAAGCCGCGCCATCCTCGAGGAGGATTTACCGGCGGCGGCGCAAGCGGTGCACGCGCTTAAAGGCGTATCGGCAAACCTGAGCATGAACGCGTTGGCGGAAGCGGTCACGGATTTGGAACAGGCGCTGAAGCGAAATGATGTGGAGGAAGCGAAAAGGTATTTTCAAAAATCAAAAGCGTTGTATGAGGAGTTGGCGGGGGTGATAAGGGGGTTTTCCGCAGGTTTAAAATAACAAACATTCCTTTTCCGATAGACGGGTATGCGTGCGCGGGTCATGCCTATATAAGTTTCCCGTTCGGGGCAAGCCTCGCAACCTTGACACGGCAGTACGGCAACTAAAACCTCGTCAATGCTCCATAAAACCGAAAATTCCCGCGGTATTTTATCCATCATTCCCTGCGGAGGCCAATCCATCATGACGGTCATCGTCTCGTAGCCTGACAGAAAAACGGAGGCGGCGGAGAACACGGGGGAACCGGTTAAACGCCCGGTAAGGGACGCGGGGGGCGGCGCATGTTCAAGCCGCACACATTCAGATTCGCGCAAGACGACGCGAGACGGCTGAGGCTGATAAAATGACAAAATAACGGGGTCTGTCTGCTGCCGTGTTAATAAACGTCCAATCACCGGCGTATGCTTGCTTTGCCGAACCAACCACAGGGCGCCCACATCGTTGACGACAATTTCAGCGGGCCTAAGGCTTTCCAACATTTTCGCCAGCGCGTCTTCCCGCTCCGGCGTCAGGTACGGTGTGATAACGCCTACTTTTTTGCCGCTTTTTAAAAGCGCGTTAACACGCGATATAAAAATTTCAGAGGATAAAAAAAGTCCGCAAGCTTCTTCCCCCACCAATAAGCCCTCGTAAGCGGCGGCGTGATTTTCGGCGCGTTCCGCCTCAAAGTTTGCGTCATATTCGCTATCTTTCAGGAATTTTCCTGTTTCCACCCGCAAATAGCGCTTCATAAGACACCTGCGCTTTCCGCGTAATAACACACCGAAGGCTCGCACCTTCTACCGAAAAGCCGCGCGTATTCTTCTTTGATTGCGGTATAATCCGCGTCCCCGCCCGTATCAACGCCCGCAAGTTTATACGCGAGAGAAAGAAATCGCGCGCCGGTCAGGCGCGGTTCTATCGGGCGGCCCCTTCCGCCCATTTTAAAAACCGTCACGCCCGCCGCTGCAAGAGCCCTCAAACTGCATGCCGCGCAAGCCGGTAACGCAGGCGGCTTGCCGAAAAGTTCAAAACATGCCGGCCATTGATAAGTGGTGTCGTGGGTGAAAACGGTTGGCAAATCATTACCGGCATTGTCCGGGGCGTCCCGGTAGCCGACCGCGTGAAGGAAACGGCAGTATCCGTCGATGCACCGGCATTTATCCAACCAAACAATACATTCGGCTTGCACATTCGGGTGCGCTTTCATAATTACCGAGATTTGACCCGGCTGTAAAAAACGCGGGAATACGACCCGCGTCACGCCCAAAGCCCGGTAAAAAGTTAACGCCGCGCTGCTTCCGGCTGCCGCAAGCAGCGAAAGCCCGCGTATTAATTTACTGCCCTTTTTTTTCAGCAACGACAGCAGCCCGATGTCCGCCACCATAATTCCGGTGCCGCCCATATCTTCGAACTCGGCGGTAATCTTAGCCGCCATCGGTAATTGCTCCCGCGTATAGCTGCCGTTGACTGTCAGAAAAATGGGCGAATCAAGTTTCGCCGATTCAGCGACCAACGTGTTGAGCGTATCCAACGCGGAAAGATTGGCAGCGCCCTGCCTGCGGGAAATGCTGTCATGATCTCCGAACGCTTCCTGCCACTCCGGTGTTTGCAGCCCGCAGTAAAATTCCGTAGCGCCCGCGCCGTACAGCAGCGCCGCCTCACCGGGGGCGGTCAAAGGTACAGCCAATTTCATGCAACCGCTCCTTTACTTCCCGGGACGTTTTAATAATTTCGCCGTCACTGACGCTGCTATCGTCGAAAAGTATTTGATAGGACATTGCGTCTAATCGCGCAAGCTGATTTTCAATTTCTATTACTTTACCCGGAGCGTCACCGTCAGGCGCTAAAAAAGACAGGCAATATTGCCTCGGCACATCTATCGCGCCTACCAGCCACGCGTCGTAGAGCGGCGCGATTTTTTCCTTTACAGACTGGTAATATTCCTCAAGCGGAAGCGCGTGAACGGTATTCCGGTCTTTTTCAAGCGCGCAGCCCGGAAACATTTGAAGCTTTGCCATCAGGATTTTTGTCGTAAAAAAACCCGCTTCATAGAGCCGTTTTGCTTCGGCGTGTACGCTTTTTACCGTAGAAAGCGGGTGCCAGAGGATATATCCTATATGAATAGCGACGCCCGCGCCGCGTATTTCCTGAAACGCGGTCAACGCCTTCACGGGATCCATTTTTTTATTAAAATATTCCAACGTCTGCTCATCAAAGCTTTCTAACCCGATAAATACGCGGCACAGCCCGTTTCTTTTTAATTTTTGCATCCGCGCGAACAAATCGGGCGTGTTGCTTACGGCACTGGCGCGCAGTTGAAGCGAAAGCGCGCAGCGCAGCTTGCGCCGCGCCAGTTCTTCCGCCAATTCCTCCACCCGTGATACCGGCCCGAAATCGTCGTCCACAAAATTGAAGGCATGCGGCGTATATTCCGCGCACAGCGCCTGCATCTCGTCGGCTACGGAAGTTATAGCGCGCCCGCACCATTTGTTCAGGTTATATGGCAGCGACGGCGTAGCGCAAAACTTGCACCGTCCCGGGCAGCCCCTCGACGTTTTCATATTAATAGGCGCGCCGATGCTTAAATAATCCCGCAGATTGTGACGGTAAAGCCGGGGCCATTCCTCCGGCGAGAGGAACGGCTTGATAGTATCCGGATAGTTTTCACCTGTCATTTCGGCGCAAATACGCAGCAGCGCCGCCTCGCCCTCCCCAACCACCAACTGGCAGTCTTTTGGGAAAAGCGCGACGGCACGCTCATAACTCGTGGTAACAAACATACCGCCAATAACACACGGTACGTCAAGGCTCTTTCTGACTTTGAGCAGCAGCCTTAACGCGTCGAGCGCGTTGTCTTCCATTAACGCGGAAATCCCCAACAGCGAAGGTTTATATTCCACGATAGCCCTTGCCGCCGAATCAAGCGATTCCATCTCGCGGTCAAACAGCCTGCACGGGATATTGTTTTTATGCAGTATCGCCGCCAACGCTTCTATGCCCAACGGTTCGGCGGGTTCTTTATATTCGGATTGTGAAAACGCCCGTACCAATGCGACACGAAACATGTATACCCCTTCCGTTTATTCGTCCGTCCTGATTTTCTCCAACCCCTCAAAGTATGCGAGCAGCTCGGAATAATCCGTATCGTCGGGCGACGTTTCTTGCAGCGTTTGCAAGATATCGTTTAATTCCGCCATCTTATCCGCAAGCGCATCTTCGTCGTATGCCGCTTCCATGTCCATGTAAACCCGGTTGTAGGCATAGGCTTCGTCTACATAACCTGAGATAGTATGGTTTCTCATATTGGACGCTAAAGAGGAATCAGACGGGAAACCCGCGGCGGAGAGCGCGGCGCCGTATGCGGCGGGATCATACCCCAACGCGTATAACGGAATGAGAATATTGACCCAGTTCCCCTCATAAGACGGGTGAAGCAGACCCAGTAGAATGGAATTGTTAAGCGCGCTTTCATATTCGCCGCAGTATGACAGCGCGAGCACGTAATTGTTCCGCGCGCCTAAATGCAACGGGCTTTCCGTTAAGATATCCGCGTATGCCCATTTGGCGTCCGTGTATTCCCCGGCTTTAAACAAATCGTTGGCCGACGCGAAAGCGTTTTGATATCCGCTGAAGTCAACCTCTTGCGTCGCGCTGCTTCTTTCGGCTTCAATGGCGGCGTACTCCGTTTTTGCCCAACTGACCGCGTCGGCGAGCGCGGATTGCTTTGCCGGCGTAAGCGCGGTAAACGCCGGGGCTTGCACGGGTTCCTCGCCGGTCCAGGGTACAACGGGTTCATCTAAAGTGATGGAGGCGGTCGATGTTTTTTCATCCCAAACGAACGCGATACCAACGGCGTCGCAAATGTCTCTCAACGGCGCGTATAACGAGCCGTTCAGCAGCGGCGCGGGCGATTCTAACGGAATCTGCTCCGCGTTAAAGGTGAAATAAGGCGCGTCCTTTATCACCGTAACATGGTAATCGCCTTTCGCGAGCGTAGCGATGTTGGCATCCCCGTTCCAAGTCACTTTAAAGCCCAACGCCTCAAAAAACTCTTTTACGGGTACGAAGATTTTCCCCTCTATGCTCCGCGCCTCATTGCCGGTCAAGGACAGAGCCTCCCCGTTAACCAAAATTTCGGCGCGCGTCTCAGCCGCCAGTGTTTTGCCTATGGGCGGCAAGACAAACAAGGCGGTTAACGACAAAAGCATAAAGCATAAAAATATTTTTTTTCTCACGCCAAATCCCCCCTTTAATGTACGGGAACGCAGGAGCAATACGTCCCGCCGCCGACAGACTGGCAAGTACACTGGCTGTTGCAGGTACAGACCGTGTCACAGCTGCAATGATTGTCACAGGAACAAACTTGATTGCAGGAACAGTGACCGACGCAACTGCATACCGCTTCGCAGGTGCAGACGCCTTCACAGGTACAAACGGTATTGCAGGTGCAGACATTAACGGTGTTGCAGGAACAGTAGCCGCCGCCCGTCAAAGTGGTGGTGTCGCTGGTGATGATGACTTCATCTTCATCATCCTCGATAAACACGCTTTTCATACCGGGCTTAATGAGTTGGTTGCCGTCCACGATAATGCTGATTTCAGGTTGGGGCAGCTTTGAAACCTGCTCGTCCGCCTGCTGCGTTTGAGCCGCTATTTGCGCGGCGGGTTGGATATCCACCGGTATCCGGTCGTTGTACGGAATTTCCGACATACTTACCCTCCTTTATATAAAAACGGGTTCGATTTTAGAAACATCTACGCCGGCTTTTTGTAAAACCTGACGGTATGTCAACGCCCGGTTAATAACGCAGCGGTCGCTCCCCGCGTGTTCGTCCGGCGTTCTATTGCCAAGAAGCTTGGCGGCGCAGTCCCCGCCGCAATGCCATTTGCAGAAACAATCCCGGCAGAAAGGAATATTTTTGACCTGCAGGGTAAGCAAACCGTCCATTACCGTCCGGTCAAAATCAAACCGCGCCGTTTCCGCGTTAAAACGCCCGTAGATAAACCTGCCCGCCCGAACATCCTGAAAGGTACAAACCTCGTAACACGAGGTCACGTTGCCTTCGGCGGTAACGGTGTACCCGTTGCTGCACACACTGCAAAAACACTGACAATAGGTGTTGGAGCGCTCGCCGGAATAGACAAGCCGTATACTTGTTCCCGCTAATTCCTCTTGCGCTTTTAAAAATTCCCGCACAAACACGCGGGGTTCCGGCGCGGACTGCCGGTTTGCCAAAGCGCGGCCCACTTCAAAAACGGGTTCCATGTGCAGTAATTTGCATTTCGGATAATTTTCCTTTACGAACGCCGCCATCTCGCGCAGTCGGTATACGCTTTCACTGGTTATGGTCGCGCGTATGCCATACTGTACGCCGGCCTTATCCAGTCTTTTCAGCGTATGGTCCACCTGCTCGAAAGACCCGCGCCCGCCTGCCAACGGGCGCTGCCTGTTTTGCACATCGGGCAGAATATCGGACGAGACATTGACATCCGTAATCCACGCGACCATATAATCCAACCGGTCTTCCGGCATAACGCCATTGGTGGCGGCGCTGATAGTATATTTTAGCCCTTCGCGTTCCGCCGTTTCGCTCATGTATTCGCAGCATTCCTGCACGACGTCGAACGCCGTAAAGGGTTCCCCGTTACCGTGAAAACCCATTGAAAACTGTTTAAACCCTTTTTCTTTCGCGTTTCGCGCGATTAAATCAATAGCCGCGCGCGCCGCGGGCATGGGGAGTTTATGCCCGCCGTCCTCCGCCGAGGCGTAACAATACCGGCAGCGCAGGTTGCAACGGTCTGAGGGGAATAGCGTAACCCGTGTCGGCGCGAACGTCTCGTCTACTTTCGGATACGCAAACCCTTCATCAAAGACGCCGCGTTTTTCCAACACGGTAACGACGCTTTGCTCTATTTCATGTAGGGGCTGATTGTGCAACCGCTTTATAACAGCGTCCCGCGTGTCCCTGTTTACTACGGCGATGAATTTCCGCAACGGCGCGTACAGAATATAGGAATCGTCATAAGCGAGAAAAAATATTTCCGGCTTCATACGCGCCCCTCCACATAGGTCCTGTTTTCATAAAGCTCGATTTCTATCCTGTTCTTAAGATAGCCCGCCTGCCCCAAAGTCACGAAAAACATGCCGACTTCGGAAGCAATCCTTTCCAACTCAAACGCCTCTATCATTTCGTCAATAGTGGTTTTTCCATCCGCCATACGCAGCAACTCCCTGCCAATTTCATTTACGGTGATTACACGCGTACCGTCACGCATTACATGCGCGCCGGAAAAAACCGGCATGTTCTTCTCGTCAAACGAAAGTATAGGGCTTATGATAAGTTTATCCACAAGCGCGGGAGCGTTTGGCGCAAAAACTTCAAGCGCTGACGCAGGCTTTGGCGCGGAGGAGGATTTTACGTTCCGGCGCTTATGAAATAGTTTTGAAAGCAAACGCATCCTGCGTAACTCCTTTGCGTCCGGTGTTTTAGTCTTATATTATCTTCGGGTAACGCCTTCGTAAATAGACATTTTATGCAACCTTTCATGATTACAACTGTAATGCTAAGCCTCATTTTCCTCGCGTCTGCTTTCATTTTCACGCCCTAATAAAATTTCCCCCGCGGTGGCATATTAAAAGGAAACGCCACAGAGCCGGGAGAAAATTTATGCGCAAATTTAAACTTAATCGTATAGGTATACCGCCAATCACGCTGACCGTTCTTTTTCTGTTATCGTCCGTTCCGCTGCCCGCCCATGGGGAAAGCGCGCTTTCCACATGGGACGTGGAAGCCGCTTCGGCGTTGGCAGGCGAGCGGGACAAAAAACCGTACACCTTCATGGTTTACATGAACGGCTCCGACCTGGAAAGCGAAAGCGGCGCGGCTACAGACGATTTAATCGAAATACTCGAGTCGGGGCTTGAGGCGGAAAACGCCAACGTGGTTTTGTTCACCGGCGGCGCGAACCGCTGGCAAAACGGCGTAGTGCCAAACAACCAATGCGCGTTGTGGGAAATTTCCGACGGTTGGCTTGAGGAGATTACCGGAATAGGCGAGGTCAACATGGGCGACGCGAGTACGCTTGCCGGGTTCATCCGGTTCGGCACGGAAAATTTCCCGGCGGAGAAGTACGCGCTTATTCTGTGGGACCACGGCGGCGGCGCGATTGCCGGGTACGGGCAGGATGAAAAATTTATCGACGGAAACCTGCTGCTTTCGGATATGCGGCGCGCCTTCGAAAGCGCCGGGCTTAAAGAAAATAAATTAGAAGTGTTGGGGTTTGACTCCTGCCTGATGGCAACGGTGGAGATGGCGGTGGTCGCGTCGGATTACGCCCGGTATATGGTGGCTTCGGAAGATTTGGAGCCGGGCGGCGGTTGGGATTACGGGTTTTTAAGCGCGTTGAACGGCAACCCGCGTATAGGCGGCGAGGCGCTCGGTAAAATTATCGTGGACAGGTTTACGGAATTTTTCAGCGGAAGCGACGACGAAATCCTGAGCCTTTCCGTTACGGAACTTTCCGGGGCGCGGCGGGTCATGGACGCGATGGGGCAGCTGATGGCGCGGTGCTCCGGCAATCTTTCGGCGGGCAGCGTCGCCTCTTTCCGGACGCTTGCGGGCAAACGCAGCCGCACCAAAACTTTCGGCGAGGGCAGCCCCCGCGACAACGAATGCGATATGGTGGACGCGGGCGACATGGCTGTCAAGCTTAGGGATTTATTCCCGGAGGAAGCTTCCGAGGTGCTTGCCGCGTTGGAAAACTGCGTGGTTTACAACCGCCATAATTCCGACGCGGATTTAAAGGGCTTGAGCGCCTACTATATTTACGGCGGGAAGGAAACCGGCGGCGAAGCGCTTACTATTTACGCGTCCATGGGGATGAACGCCCGCTATACGGAATACCTCAACCGTTTTTTTAAGGCGCTTACCGGAAGCAAAAACCGCGTTACACGTGCCGTAAAAAAATCGGGCGCGGTCGCGCCATCGCCGCCAAGCCCCGGGGAAACCGTTTGCCGCGAAGCCGCCCTTTGGCGGGAAGTACCCGGCGGGGAACGGTATCGCATGGTCGGGCTGCAAACCGATACGGGCGAGCCTTTTGAGAATTTGCGTTGGGCGAAACTTTTGGGAAATCATGTCTGCCTGTTCCCGGTCAGCCGTTCCCGGGGGCATTTTGACTGCGCGATTCCCGCCGAAATTAACGGAAGGGACGGCGATATTATCGTCTCGTTCAGCCCGCGCAACCCGCAGGGCATAGTGAAAGGCGCGCGGTATAGCGAAGGGGTTATCGTTCAAAAAGGGTTCGTCCCGCTAACGCCGGAAGATGAAATCGCGCTGTATTATTTTGAGAAAACGGCGGAATCCGGCGAGTGGGTGAAGGGCGAAATTTTTTCCGTAAAAAATAACGGCGGGTCGGTTTTTTTGGAATGGCAGCCCGCCGGTGAAAATGATTTTTTCGGTTCGCGCGTTACTGACGTCCGGTTAGCGGTGTATTATTCTCCGCCGCGACGCGCTGCAGCGGAACAGCCTTGTTTTGCTTCAGGTTTTGCCACCACTCAATGATTTTAAATTTTATTTTGATTGCCGGTTCACGGGTGTTGGTAAGCAGCTGATACTCGCGCTCGGGAAGGTTGAGCGCCAGTTGGGTTTTCCCGTTCCCGGGCAGCCCTTTCGCCGCGTCGATGTAACAAAGGGGCGGGAACATGACGCACCACCAGTTTTGCCCCGCGCCCTCGCCGATGGTAATGCGCAGCGCCTCGTAATTCCCCGGGGGGAAGGTCACGTCGCCGTAAACCTTCGTCGGGAAGAAGTCCGTCGTTAGCTGAACGGTCACGGGATAATCGTAACCGTTTCCGGCAACGATTTCCCCGGCGGTGGCTTTAATATCGTCAAGCCGCGCGGTTAGAAACTCCCTTGTCTCGTCCACGCTTGCGCTTGCGCTAAGCCCTTCTCTGTAGGTTTCGAGAACCCCGTCGCGCACTTTTTGCTTTAAAAGCTGGTCGCGCTCCCCGTCGCTGTTGGCGAGCACATGGAAGCGCAGTACGTTTCGCGCGATTTCCGCCTGCGTCGTTTCGGAGTACACATACGTCCGCGCCGCGACGCACAGCGTAAGCAAAAGCCCAAACGCGGCGGAAGCGGCGATTATTTTTATTTCCTGCAACGCTTTTTTCTTTTCCATTGCGCACACCCTCGTTTTGTTCGCTTTTATTCAGCGTAAAATTATTTTCGCTGTCGTTCTGAGCCGCAGACGAAGAATATTTTGATGTTTATTCGATTGTTGCCTTTTAAATCTTCCTGTATACTTCCGGCATGGATAATTTAGAAAACCCTTTCCTTCGCGCCGAGTGGCTGTTGGGCGGCGAAGCGATTGCCCGGCTGCGCGACAGCCATGTGGCGATATTCGGCATAGGCGGCGTAGGCTCCTACGCGGCGGAAGCGCTTGCCCGCTGCGGCGTGGGCGAACTTACGCTAATCGACCACGACGTGGTTTCGGTCACCAACATCAACCGGCAAATCCACGCGCTGCGCTCCACTATAGGAAAGCGAAAAGTGGACGTAATGCGCGGGCGGGTTTTGGATATAAACCCGGAGGCGCGGGTAAACGCCCTCCCCGTTTTTTTTAACGAGCATACGGAATTGAATTGGGATTTCGACTACGTCATCGACGCGGTGGACACGGTTACGGCGAAACTGCAAATCATACTGACCGCGAAGCAGCTTAACGTACCGGTTGTGAGCGCCATGGGCGCGGGGAACAAACTTGACCCCACCCGGTTTTTGGCGGCGGACATTTACGAAACGCGCGTCTGCCCGTTGGCGAAAGTGATGCGGCAGCTTTGCCGCAGGTACGGCATAGCATCTTTGCGCGTGGTGTATTCGACAGAAGTGCCGAGAGAGGTACCCGTAAGCGGAAGAAAGATGATTGGAAGCATCGCCTTCGCCCCCGCAGCGGCGGGGTTGGCGCTTGCGTTTGAAGCGGTAAACGGGCTGACGGGGATGGTATGAAGCAAAACCGCCAAACGGGTTTGTTTGACGGCACTATTTGGAAGATAAACGGTATTGGACGCGCAAATTATTTATGGGATTTTTGCTTTTCTTTAAATTCCTCATAAGAGGGTAATTGCACCCCCTCCACATTAGCGACCTCCACAATAGCGTTATACGCTTCTTCCAGTGTTTCCGCGTTGCCGACCTGACGCGCTAAAAGCGCCAGGATAACCTTTGTTTCGTACACGGCGGCTACCTCCTATTTAAATAGAAATGGCGGTTTTATTTCGTACAGTATAGCAGGAAATAAAAAACAAAAAAAGGAGCGCGGCAACGAAGCATTTTCACAAACGCCAAACACGTTTCTGCGCCTGGCGTGTTTTCCGTACAAAAAACACTTGCAATTCTTCCGCAATATGTTAGTATAGGCAACAGCATAAGATTTTTTCCGAAAAGAGTGGGTGCCGACCCACTCTTTACTTTTGTAAAAAAATATTGAACCGCACGAAAGGAAATGCCTATGCAAGAGCCCGCCGTTCCCCGGCGCAAGCCGGTTATTGAAGCGATTGAGCCGCTGCTTTCCCAGGCGGCGGAAGCGCAGGGCGTTACGCTCTACGACTTGGAATATGTAAAGGAAGGCGGCGACCGGATTCTGCGCCTGTATATCGACAAGGAAGGCGGCGTCGATATAAACGACTGCGAACGCGTGAGCCACGGGGCGGAAGCGGCGCTTGACGCCCGCGACCCCATACCGGAAGCGTATCTGCTTGAGGTCAGCTCCCCCGGTATCGAGCGGCGCTTGCGCAAGGACTGGCACTTCGAGCGCTACACCGGCGAACGGGTTACGGTAAAGCTGTTTAAGCCCGCGGAGGATAACCGGAAAAAATTCAAGGGCATACTTAAAGGTTTGCGCGACGGCGCCGTGGTTATTGAGGAAGACGGACGGGAAATAATATTGGAGCGGCAGCAGGTTTCCAAGTGCTGCCTTGCCGTATTTGATTAAGCGAACGAAAGGGAGGAAACCGGAAAATGGATAGCGGAACGGAACTTATTGAAGCGTTATCACAGGTAGCGAAGGAAAAGGGGATTGATAAGGAAATTATTTTTGAGGCGATAGAAGCGTCGCTTGTTTCGGCGTGCAAGAAGCATTTCGGGCCGAACGCGGCCATCCGCGTGGCGATTAACCGCGAGACGGGCAGCTATGACGTGCTTGCGGAAAAAACGGTGGTGGAAGACGTTA
>JAISWA010000117.1 GCA_031271275.1 Clostridiales bacterium
AAAACCGCGACCATTACCGGTGTCCATAAAAACGGAAGCCCCGTGGAAATTGTACTGGTCAGCGGCGGCACGGAAATTACGGTAAACGGCGCGGTCTATGACATCGGCGCATACGCGGGGGCGGAAAACCTGCGCGGCTTATGCACCGCCTATAACAGCGACGGCGCATTGTACCTGCCCTTCCGCGCGGTGGCAAGCGCCTTCGGCTGCGACGTGGCTTGGGACGAAGCAAATTCCGCCGCGACCATAACGAGGTAACCGCTGTAATTTAGAAAAACAAACGCTGTCATTCTGAGCGAAGCGAAGAATCTTCACGTATACAAATTGGAAGATTCTTCGCCTGCGGCTCAGAATGACAGTGCGGTGTGCGTCTTCCCTTCGCTCAGAATAATAATACAAGTCGGATAAACACAACAAAAAATAAGCCGCCCTGTGGCAAGGTGATGGCTTATTTTTTGCGTAAGTTAACATAATTACGTCCGGTCACAACCGCCCGGCTTGCGTTTCAAGAGAAGCGAGTGTTACAACCACTCGCTTTCTCTATTCTCTCCACATTATAATCGCGATATGCGCCCAGTGTCAAACGGCCGATTTTGGATATTTACGGATATTTGCGGGATATTTCAAAACGCCGGGGAACAAGTCTCACGCGTTTATAAACATCAGCCAATACCCGAACTCCCCGGGTACAAGGGCGGTGTCCTCGCAGCATTTAAACTGCGAAAAGCCTATGCGCGCCGCCTGGTTGCGCTGCATGGGGTCAAATACGCACGGAAGCCCGATGACATACTGCCTTCGCCCCATATCCGTAAGCGTGCCGAAAATGCAATGCCCGAACTCGTCGTGCGCCGTGCGGAAAAACGCCTCGTTATACAGCCCGGGCGCGTTCTTGGGCACGGGAATCTGTTCTTTTTTGTACACTTTAACCCAGGTAACGGAGCGGCTTTGCTTTTTAAACGGTGTGACGCTCTCGTTGTTTTCAAAAAACTGCTGCATACGCGCGTCCATCTCACAGTTGTCCGGCTCGGCTTGCTCGGCTTGCCCCGGCGTGTCCGGCGGTTCCCCGTTTACATTCTTTACGGCTCTTTGCCTCGGCTTTGTGCGGGGTTTCGCTCTGGTCCTCGGCCTTGGCGCGGGTTCCGGCAACGCTTCCGCCGGCGGTTCGGGCGCTTCGCAATTTTCTTCCGGCGTGGGAAGCGGCGCGCAAGTTTCTTCCTCCGTTGGAGGCGGGGACGCGCAGGTTTTTTTTTCCGGCGGCGGCAGGGGCGGGGGCGCACAGATTTTTTCTTCCGGCGGCGGCGGAGACGGGGGCGCGCAAATTTTTTCCTCCGCAGGCTCGGGACCGGGGTAGTACGCCGCCGTGGATTCGGGCACGGTATATTTCGGTTCCGGAGGCGCGGCATATTTATCCGTCGAAAATACCGGTGCCGTTTCCGGCGCGGGTTCATAGGACGCGGGTACAAGCGCCGGCTGCATCGCCGGGGCAAGCGCGTCATAAAAATTGTTCCGCCATTGGAATTGCTCGCCCCGGCTGCCAAACAGCGGCACGAGCAAGCCCGGCTTTTTATGGGCGATAACCGCGACGCCCGCGCAGTCGGAAAGCTTGAACCCGCTGTCCAAAATATTCCCCGGGTCGCACTCCCGGCGCGCTTCCGCCTTGCCTTTTTCGTCCACGGGCAGGTTCCCCACCGGCAGCCCGGCTACGCGGCCCTTCGACGGAAACAGTAAATAAACCGTATAGGAGGTTTCCGGTTTCAAATCCTGCGCGATGCAGGTCACTTTCCCGGTTCCGGTACGTTCCTCAAGCACGCAGCGCCCGGCGGGCGGGCGTCCTTTGCAGTCAAAACCGTTGTCCTCCACCGACAGCGGGATAAAATATCTGCTATACTCCATAATGTCCTCCGTATTGTTTTTATTATTAATATTTATGCGCGCCGCGGCACGTGCAGAACGTAAAACGGAATACAATAAGGGGCAGCTAAATTTTATCTGGAGGTTTGTTATGGGGAAATTATTCGGGACAGACGGCGTAAGGGGCGTCGCCAATACGGAACTCACCGCCGAAATGGCGCTTGCGTTGGGACGCGCCGGCGCGTATGTGCTTACCAAAGATAAAAACGCGAACGCGCCGAAAGTGTTGGTAGGGAAAGATACGCGCCGTTCCGGCGACATGTTGGAAGCCGCGCTCACCGCCGGGCTTTGCTCTCTCGGGGCGGAAGTGTACCTGGCGGGCGTGGTGCCCACGCCGGGGGTGGCGTATCTCGTCCGTAAGTACGGGTTGGACGCGGGCGTTATGATATCGGCTTCCCACAACCCCATGGCGGACAACGGGATAAAATTTTTCAACGGCGAGGGCTACAAGCTCCCCGACGCGTTGGAGGAAGAAATTGAAATGCTCTACGAAGTGGGCACCGGCGGGCTGCCGCACCCCACCGGCGTCGGCATAGGCACCGCGCGGGTATGTGAAAGGGCGGCGGAGGATTACCGGGCATACTTGCTTTCCACCGTGCCGGGGCTTTCCCTCAAGGGAATGAAGCTCGCCATAGACTGCGCCAACGGCGCGACCGGCAGCGTGGCGCCCGCGCTGTTTAAAATACTGGGCGCCGACGTCACGAGCCTGTTTACCGCGCCGGACGGGACGAACATAAACGAAAACTGCGGTTCGACCCATATCGGCCCGCTCAGGGATTTCGCCAAGCAAAACGGCTGCGACGCCGCGTTCGCCTACGACGGCGACGGCGACCGCCTGCTTTGCGTGGACGATACCGGAACGGTGGTGGAGGGCGACGAAGTGGTTGCCATTTGCGGTATGGATTTGCACAGGCGCGGCTTGCTCGCCCACAACGCCATCGTCGGGACGGTGATGAGCAACCTCGGGCTTTCGCTTATGTGCCGCGAGCACGGGCTGACCTTATACCAAACCGCCGTGGGCGACCGCTATGTGTTGGATAAAATGCTTGCCGGGGGCTTCACCCTCGGCGGCGAGCAGTCGGGGCATATCATTTTCCGCCAATACGGCACCACCGGCGACGGTATACTCACCAGCTTGCAGCTGCTGTCCGTGCTGCGGCGGGAAAACAAAACGCTTTCGGCGTTAAAGCGCGTAATGGAAGTGGTTCCCCAGTCGCTTGTCAACGCGCGGGTGCCGAACAACCGGAAGTTTTTATGGGTCGAGAACCCTGCCATACTCGCGCTTATCGAGGAAGCGGAGGAACTGCTCGGCGGCGGGGGCCGCGTGCTTGTGCGCCCTTCCGGCACCGAGCCGCTGATTCGCGTGATGATTGAAGGCCGCGACGCGTCGTTGATTGACGAATGGGCTAAAAAAATAGCGGCTGCCATTGAGACGGAATTAAAATTAAGTTAGCGCAGGATTGCGCAGGATTTAGAGCGGGTATATAATCCAATTATTACAATCTGCCGATATATAATAGGCGGTGATATTAAGTATAAACGGCAACGCCGCCTATCATTACAGTTGTACAACTGTAATACGCTGTGGGGTTTGAAAAATATTTTAAGAGGGAAGAAAGGAAATGATCAACATGGATGTGAACAGTTTATCCGGCTTAAAGGACTACAATTACGTAAACAGCAGCGCGGCGACCAACAAAGCCGCGGCCGCCGCCTCGGAAACCGAGGAAAAAGCGGCGTCAACCGCCGCTGAAAGCGGCGCGGCAGCCGAAGACGCCAACGCCAACGAAGCCGCTGTTTACGAACCGTCCGCAGAAGCGACCAAGACCGAGTACAAACCGGATATGTCAAAGGTCAGGGCAATGATTGCCGAAAGCAACTCGAAGGTGGAATCTTTCCGCCGCTTAGTGGAGGGGCTTTTCAGCAAGCAAGCCAACAAAGACTCCATCGCGGTGGACGGCATGGACTGGTTTACCGGCGGCAACCTGAAGAAAACGTTGGAAGGCATTCTGGTTGACGACGAAACCCGCGCCGCCGCCCAAAAGGAAATGGAAGCCGACGGTTATTGGGGCGTGGAAGCCACCGCCACCCGCATACTCGATTTTGCCGTAGCGATTTCCGGCGGGGACCCGTCCAAAATCGAGGAGCTTCGCAAGAACACCGAGCTCGGCTTCAAAAAAGCGGAGGAAATGTGGGGCGACGAACTTCCCGAAATCAGCAAGCAGACCATCGAAGCCGTGCGTAAGGGCTTTGACGAGTGGGAAAAGGCAGGTTCCGCCGACGCGATTACCCTGCTCAATAAAGACAAAAATTCAAACGCTTCCGAGCTTCTCAGCGTAAGCAAATAAGTGTATAATATAAATTATTAAACATAGGAGGTGAATGGTATATGACGGTAGGCAGCATTGCCCAAACGCAAATGAGCGACGCCATGCTGAAGCTCTCCACCATGAAGCGCGTTAATTCCGCTTCCGACGACGCGGCGGGTCTTGCTATCATGGAAAAGATGGAAGGTCAAATCCGCGGGATTGACCGGGGCACGGACAATACCCTCGACATGAAGAACCTGGTCAGAACCGCCGAAGGCGGGCTCTCCGGCATCGAAGACAGCCTTCAGCGCGTGCGCGAGCTTAGCGTACAGGCTTCAAACGGCATTTATACCGACAGCGACCGGCAGCTCATACAAAACGAAGTCAGCCAGTTGATGGACGGGATAAACGACGTGGCGAAAAATACGGAATTTAACGGTCAAAAACTGCTCGACGGCTCGTTTACGGAAAAACATACGGCGTCTTCGGCGGACGGCTCCGGCGCGGATGTGACCATCCCCAATATGGACGCTATCGCCATCGGTCTGGACGGGTTCGACGTGTCGAAAGGCAATTTTGACATCGGCACGATTGACAAGGCGCTCAGTCTGGTCAGCAGCGCCCGCTCCACCCTCGGCGCGATGGAAAACCGTTTCGATTACACCGTTAATTCCAATAACGTGATGATGCTTAACCAAGTGGCCGCCAAAAGCCGTATCGCCGATTTGGATATGGCCAAGGGCGTCAGCGACATGGAAAAGGGCCGCGTGCTTAACGAAATGGCCATCTACAACCAACGGCAGCAGCAGGAGCGGGCAAGAATGCCGCTTTCATTGCTCGGGTAATATATCTTTATTGTCATTCTGAGCCGCAGGCGAAGAATCTGTTGCTTCGCAGCATGTAGGATTCTTCGCTACGCTCAGAATGACTTTTTAAAATCAACCAAAGCAGCACGACTTTTTTAAAATCAACCAAAACAGCATGACGTCTTTTTTTTAATCAACTCAAAAAGAGCGGGCCGAAACCCGCTCTTTCTTTACTTCGCAAAGCAATTTCCTACTCCGCCGCCGTGAACGAAACCGTTTCTTCGTCAGACCGGAGTATCAGGTTAAACAACTTTTCCG
>JAISWA010000128.1 GCA_031271275.1 Clostridiales bacterium
AGGTCGTGGTTGGGGATAATCAGCTCAGGGTCGAAAATCATTTTCATCCCGAGGCCGGAACAGTCCGGGCAGGCGCCGGAGGGGTTGTTGAAGGAAAAAAGGCGCGGCTCGATTTCCTCAAGGCTGACGCCGCAGTCGGGACAGGAAAAATTCTGGCTGAAGGGGATATCCTCGGCGGCGGTTCCGGCGTCTTCGGCCCCGCCGTCCTCCCCATCGGGTTCCGCCTTTTTATACGCCGCGTTAACCGTAAGCAGCCCGCCTGTGAGCGCCGTCGCGGACTCGATGGATTCGGAAAGCCGCTTCTGTATCCCCTGCCTGACCACTAACCGGTCGATGACGATTTCCACGGTGTGTTTTTTATTTTTATCCAACGCAATCGTCTCGGTCAGTTCGTAGATAATCCCGTCCACCCGCGCGCGGACATAACCGCTGCGCCGGGCGTCGTCAAGCAGTTTGGTGTGCTCGCCCTTCCGCGCGCGTATGACCGGCGCTAAAATCTGCAAGCGCGTGCCTTCGGGCAGCGTGAGTATTTGGTCCACGATTTGGTCCACGGTCTGGCGCTTCACTACCTTGCCGCATTTGGGGCAGTGGGGCGTCCCCACCCGGGCGAAAAGCAGGCGCAGGTAGTCGTAAATTTCCGTTACGGTACCCACGGTGGAACGCGGGTTGTGACTGGTGGTTTTCTGGTCGATGGAAATCGCGGGGCTGAGGCCCTCGATGAAATCCACGTCCGGTTTTTCCATTTGTCCGAGGAACTGCCGCGCGTAGGAGGAAAGCGATTCCACATACCGGCGCTGCCCCTCCGCGTAGATGGTGTCGAAGGCGAGGGACGACTTGCCGGAGCCGCTCATGCCCGTAAACACCACCAACTGATTGCGCGGGATTTCCAAATCGATATTCTTTAAATTATTTTCCCTCGCGCCCTTGATTACGATTTTATCTTTTGACATAAGCAAAAAGCCCCGTTCGCGTTTTTGGTGTATATATATCACACGGGCGCGAACGGCGGCAAACGGTGAAGAACAAATGTTCTAAAGCTATGCGAAACGCGAAACATAATCTTACAACTATGCTACGAATACTCCGCCCGCGTGTCAGATAATGTCTGACCGTGCTATAATCAGCCCTGCGGATATTTTTATTTTACGCCCACTTTTCCGCGGGTCTTTGAAACTTTTCCGAAGGAGTTTTTCCATGAAAAAATTCGCTTATACACAAAAATTTTTCTTTCTCCTGTTTTCCTTCCTGTTAATGTGCGTAGCTCCCGTCCATGTACGCGCGGCGGACGTTTCCGGCGACTTCCGCGCCATGTGGGTCAGTTCCGCCTACAACCTGGACTTCCCTTCGAAGAAGGGGCTGACGAGCGCGGAGCTTAAAGCGGAAATCGACCGTATTATCGGCCGCGCCGCCCAAATGCGGCTTAACGCCCTGATGGTTCAGGTGCGGCCCTCGGGGGACGCGCTGTACCCGTCGGCTATTTTCCCCTGGGCGGAAGCGCTCACCGGAACCCAGGGCGTCGCGCCGGACGGCGGCTTCGACCCGTTGGCATACTGGGTGGAACGCGCCCACGCCATGGGGATACAAATACACGCGTGGATAAACCCCTACCGGGTCACCTACGCCAGCGCGAAAATTACCGACGTGAACCAACTCGCCGCCAACCACCCCGCGCGCATAAACCCCGGTTTGGTCATCGCCCATAAAGACGCGCTCTACTTTGACCCGGGCAAGCCGGAATGCCGTCAGCTTATCGCGGACGGCGTGGCGGAAATACTGCGCAATTATGCCGTGGACGGCATACATCTCGACGATTATTTTTACCCCGACCCCGCCTTCCCCGACGACGCCTCCTATAATTTGTACGGCTTCGGCGCGAACAAAGACGACTGGCGGCGGGAAAACGTGAATGCCCTCGTGCGCCTGCTGCAAGCCACCGTCAAGGAAATCAACCCCGACATACGCTACGGCATTTCCCCCTTCGCCATCTGGCAGAACAATACTTCCGACCCCTTCGGCAGCGCCACCAACGGCTATGAATCTTACAAATCCTCTTACTGCGACTCCCGCCGTTGGGTTTCGGAGGGTTGGATTGACTATATCTGCCCGCAAATCTACTGGAACATCGGCTTCGAAGCCGCGGACTACGCCAAGCTGCTGCCCTGGTGGGAAAATATCTGCGCGGGCACCCACGTGGATTTATACGTGGGCCACGCGGCGTACCGGGAGGACGAAGGCGTGGCGGGCTGGAACGACGAAGTCATACGTCAGCTTAATATGAACGCGACTTCGCCGGTGGTGAAGGGCAGTATCTTTTTCCGCGCGGGCAGCCTCGACGGGTTCGTGGGCGACCGGCTAAGCGCGTACTATACCGCCAAAGACAGCGCCCTGCTTGCGGCGCAAAGCGGCGCGGCGGCGTCTCCGCCGGTTCCCGCCGGCAGCGGCATCGTTTGGGTCACGGAAGTCCCGCCCAAGTCGCCCGCGCCCCTGTCCCCCGCCGCGCCGTATATCCCGAACCCCGCCATGACGTCCCTTTCCGTGGCGCAGCCCAACGGCGACAAAACCGTTACGGGCGTTAACGGGTACAATTTTTTCGGCACGTGCGTACCCGGAATACCGCTGTACGTTAACAATACGGAAGTGACGAACCGCACGCAGGAAGGGTTCTTCAGCGTGTACATGCCGCTGTCCGGCGGGTATAACGCCTTCACGTTTACGCAGGCGGGGCAGCCCGCCGTTGCGCGGGCGGTCACGCTTAAGGAACCGGCTGCAGCGTCCGGCCCCGAAATTATGCAGACCCTCGGGGTTTACGACGCGTACCCGCCGCAGGACGAAATGGCGAGCCAAAACGACGGGGTTTATTTGAGCTGCGCCGCCCCGGCGGGCGCGACGGTCACCGCGCGTATCAACGGCGTGACCGTCCCCCTGTCGCAAGACGACGGGTTGGTTCAAAATACCGGCGCGGTTTACCGTTCCTCCTACAGCGGAATCTATACCATGCCCGTTAACGAGAGCGGCGTGATTCTCGACATAGGCAAGCCCATGTACGTGGCGGAATTTAACGGCCAGACCTACACCGCGACGGCGAACGGCACACTCAGGCTGATCGGTACCGAAGCGCCGTTTTACGCGACGGTGTTGGACAACCCCGTTTGGCTGTTCCCCAACGCCGGCGCGGAAGGCGGTTCCGCGTGGAAAGTGATAAGCGGTCAGCGCGACCGGGTCACCGCCGCGAAGGGCGACTGGGTCAGGCTGTCCTCCGGCGGTTGGATTGAGGCGGAAGCGGTGCTGTGTACGATGGAAAATTCCTATTTGCGGGACGTAATCAGCAACGGAAGGTACGAGGCCGGTGCGAACGAAGACCTGCTGATTTGGAACGCCACGGTGGACGCCGCCCTGTATGTTGACTTCGACGGGAAGGTGATGACCGTCCGTTTCGGGATGCAAAAATACGCGCCCAACCACGGGATTGATTTGAGCAACTCGATTTTTGAAAGTCTATCGGCGGGAATGGAAGGCAGCACCCCCGTATATTACCTGACCCTGCGCGAAGGGGTAAAATTGGAAGGCTTTTATACCGACTACGTGAACGGCGAGCTTCGCCTTCATTTAAAAAAACGTAAGTCCTTAACGCCGGGGGACAAACCCCTTGCCGGGTTCAATTTCGTCCTCGACGCGGGCCACGGCGACACGGACAACGGGGCGGTGGGCATGATGGGCGCCGCCCTTGCGGAAAAACACATCAACCTTTCCAATTCGGCAAAACTTTCCGCAAGGCTTAGGGAACTGGGGGCAAACGTGACCACGGTGCGGGACACGGATGTTTTTTATACCCTGAACGAGCGCACGGAAGTCAACCGCCTAAACAACCCCGACATGTTCGTCTCCCTGCATTCCAACAGCATGGCGGAAACCACCGACGCCACCCGCATTCGCGGGCTGACCGTGTGGTACCGGAACCCGGCGAGCAAACCCCTGGCGGATTCCCTGATGAACAGCCTGCACACGGTCAACCCCGGCACCACCCGGCAGAACGCTTCCAACCAGTCGAATTTTTATGTCTGCAGGCCCTCCATCGCCCCTTCGGTGATTATTGAAGCGAGTTTCATGTGCAATATCGAGGACTTCGCGTGGCTTATCAACGAGTCGAAGCAGAACGAGTTGGCTTGGGCGACGGCGAACGCCATATTGGCGTATTACCGGTGATTAGCATCCTCATCGTCGAAGACGACGCGCCTTTGAGCAACGGTATCGTATTGACGCTGAAAGAACCGGAGCGGCGGTTCGAGCAGTGTTTTGACATCGCGTCCGCCAAGGCGCTGCTCAACGCCCCGCGGGCGGCTTTCGACTTAATTATCCTCGACGTCAACCTGCCGGACGGAAGCGGCCTTGATTTTTGCCGGTGGCTGCGGGAAACGCGGGACGTTCCCGTTTTATTCCTCACCGCCAACGATACGGAAATGGATATGGTGGCGGGCTTGGAAACCGGCGGGGACGATTACGTGACGAAGCCTTTCAGCCTCGCGGTGTTGCGGGCGAGGGTTGCCGCGCTGCTGCGCCGGGGCAAAACGCGCCCGGCACAGCCGGAGGCGACCGTTGCCCGCATAGGCCCGTTCCGGTTCGACTTCGGGCGAATGGTTTTTGAAAAAAATAACGCGGCTGTAGAACTCAGCAAAACGGAGCAGAAGCTGCTGTCGCTGTTGGTTCAAAACAAAGGCAAAACCCTGCGCCGTGAAACCTTATCCGAGGGCGTTTGGCGGGACGGGACGGAATACGTGGACGAAAACGCGCTGTCGGTGGCGATAAGGCGGTTGCGCGGCAAGTTGGAGGACGACCCGTCCAATCCGGAATACATTCGCACGGTTTTCGGCGTGGGGTATGTCTGGGCGGTGAAAACAGACGAATGAATCCCTTTATGCTGCTGAGTATTGCCGCAGCCGCGTTTTTCGCCGCGGCATTTTTGTTTTGCCGCCGCCGTACAAAAAAAGTATTTGACCGGTTAAGCCGCGCCTTGGACGAGGCCATAGCCGGGGATTTTAACGAAAGCGCTTACGACGAAAGCCGCCTTTCCCAGACGGAGACGAAGCTTTGGCGGTTCCTATCCTCCAGTAAGCTGTCCCGGGGAAAGGTGGAAAAAGAGAGCGGCAAAATAAAATCGCTCATCAGCGATATCTCCCACCAGACCAAAACGCCCGTCGCCAATATTTTGCTGTACACGGATCTGCTGTCGGAATCGGAAGATTTGCCGCCCAAGGCGCGGGAACTGGCGGAGCAAATACGCCCGCAGGCGGAAAAACTCAATTTCCTGATTCAGTCGCTGATAAAGGCTTCCCGCCTGGAAAGCGGGATTGTGGCGGTCAAGCCTTCCGCCAACGACATTGCCCTGTTGGTGAAGGCGGCGGTTTCCCCCTGCGCGCCGAAGGCTTCGGCAAAAAATATTGCGCTCGCCATAAAAAAGCCAAACGACCGGGACGGCAACGCCGGTGATTTGGCTTTTTTCGATTTAAAGTGGACGGCGGAAGCGCTGTACAACCTCCTTGACAACGCTGTAAAATACACGCCGCCCGGCGGGCGCGTCACGGTCGGCTGGGCGGCGTATGAAATGTTTATGCGTATCGACGTGTCCGACACCGGCCCGGGCATCCCCGAAAGCGAGTACCCGAAACTGTTTGAGCGCTTCTGGCGCTCGGCAGGGGCGGCGGGGGTGGAGGGCGTGGGCATCGGGCTGTACCTGGCGCGGGAAATTGTCGCCCTGCAAGACGGGTATATAAAAGTAAAATCCGAAGTCGGGAAGGGCGCGGTGTTTTCGGTTTTTTTACCGAAAGGCTGAGCTAATCTTTGATTAGGGCAGCGATATTTTGCTATCGCTCATAAGCGTTCGCTTCACTGCGTTTTCCTCCGGAAAATCGCACGTTTCGCTCACACTCGCGATATGACGCAAAATATCGCGCTGAATGTAAAAGATTAGCTTACCCCTTTATCGCGCCGCCGGTAACGCCGGCGATGATTTTTTCGCTCAGGAAAATATATAAAATAAACGTGGGCGCGAAAACAATGACCACACTGGCGAACATCCCTCCCCAGTCACTGGTGTAGCGCATGGACTGTATCATGTTGTACAGGCCCACCGCCACCGGCCGTATCTGCGTCTTGTTGGCGAACACCATGGACATGAAGTATTCGTTCCAAATGGTGATGAAGTTAAAAATCGTGACGGTGATAATGCCCGGCTGCGCCAACGGGAACATAATCCGCCAGAAAGTCCCGATGGGGCTGCACCCGTCCATTGCCGCCGCTTCCTCGAACGTGAAGGAAAGGTTCCTGAAAAAAGTCAGCAGAAAAAATATGGTGAAGGGCACGTTCATTGCCACATACAGGAAAATAATCGTGGGCCGGGTGTTGGTCAGCCTGAGCGAGGTGACTACCCCGAACAGGGGCATGATAATCAAAATCGCGGGAATGCCCATCGCCGCCGAAATCATGCTTTGTATCAGCCCGTTGCCGGGGAAGCGGAAGCGGCTTAGGGCGTAAGCGGCGGGGGCGGCGATAATGACGATGAGCGTGCAGGAAATCATCGTGTACAAAACGGAATTTAAAAAGAAAACGCTGACCCGCTGAGTGCTCCAGGCTTTGACGTAGTTGTCGAAGCGCAGGTCGCCGCTGAAAAGCCGCTGAAAAAAGGAGCCCATCATGTCTTCGCTGAAAATTTCCCGCGAGGTCAGCAGGGAAGCGCACACCACCCACGCCACCACAATAAAGGTAAAGAGTACCCAAGCGGTGCATATCACATACCCCGGCAGCAGCCGGGCTTCTTTTTGCGGTTTAAAGGGTTCGGGCGTTTTTTTTAGTTTCGCCATAATCACTTTCTCCTTTATTTACAGTTCCACGTCGTCTTTGCGGGTGACCAGATTCATAAAGACGGAAACGATAACCACCATCAGCGCCATCATTACGCCGATTGCCGCGCCGCCGCCCGTGTTGCGCACGGTATTGGCCGCAGACGAACCGCCGAACACCATTTCATACATATAAGTCACCGGCGTCACCGTGTCGTTGGACACCGCCCACGAGGTAAATATCCGGCTCCACACGAAAAAGCCCGTGGTAAAAACCGTCCAGATGACTACGTTGCTTCTGATTACGCCCACCAGAAGCGGCAGGGTCACATAAAAAAACTTTTGAAAGACGTTCGCGCCCTCAATGCCGGACGCTTCGTATAGGTCTACGCTTATGCGCTCGATTCCGCTGATAAAGATAAGCATGTGATAACCCACCATGCCGAACCCGTAGCCGATAAGCATACTCCAGAACAGCCGCCCCGGAGCCGTCCACAGCACGGGTTCGCCGCCAAAAGCCGTTATCACGTTGTTAAATATGCCGTAGTCCACGTTGTACACGTAGTTGAGCCACATGGTGCCCATGGCGACGGCGCTGATTACATTGGGAAGGTAAATAATCGTGCGGTAAAATTTCTTCAGCCGCAGCCCGCTTGTCAAAATTACCGCGAACAGCAGCGCCAACGTAAGGACGACGATGCCGCCCACAAACCATATTTTCAGTATATTGCCCGCCGAGGTAAGGAACAGCTGCGTGCTGAACAAATCGGTATAATTGCCGAACCCGTAAAAGCTCCACTCACCGGTGGGCTGGGAGATAGATTCCACTTTAAAAAGGCTCATGATAAACGTGCGGATTACGGGGTATAAAAATACCATCAGGTATAAAAGCATGGCCGGCGTTAAAAAAATAACAATCATCCGGTTATTTTTTTTCCGGAGCATGTAACCACCTCTCCCTTATACAAAAAAAGGGGCTGTTTCCAGCCCCTTTTATAAAACAACCTTATCTTTTAAGCGCAGCCATACCGTCCGCGAACTGCTGCGCGCTAAACTCGCCCGCAACCATCTTCGCGAAACCTTCCATAATGGCGGTGTTGATTTCCGGGTCGTCTTCCATGCCGTTCGCCCAGTTCATGCGGGTGGTGGTCGCGTCTATTACGGCTTTGGCTTCCGCAATCTGCACCGGCCATGTGGCGTCGTTAGCCATGGGCACGCCCATAGACTGGTCGGCAAGCTTTTGGTCCCACTCGCCTACGGTCATCCAACGGACGAACGCGAAAGCTTCGTCGGGGTATTTGGTGTCTTTATTGATACCGAAGGACTGCGCGCCGTAGTTGTTGGCTTCCGGCCCGTCGCCCGCCGCGTCGATAGCCGGCCACGCGAACTGACCCCAACGGATATCCGGCGCCTGCTCCTTAATTTCGTTGGGAAGCCATGTGCCGTTAAGGTACATAGCCACGGTTTCGGGGGCGAA
>JAISWA010000167.1 GCA_031271275.1 Clostridiales bacterium
ACATAACCTTGAAGAAAGTTGATGCGGATAATTCCGAGATAGCTTTAGAAGGCGTAGTCTTCGACTTGCAAAAGAAGCAAGCGGACGTATGGTCTGAACCCGGCACACCCGTTACAACCGGCGCGGACGGAACCGCCACAATCAATATAACCGAAGCCGGGGATTATCGTCTGGTTGAAAAAACAAATCCGAATCTCGGATATGCAGCAGAACCGGTTTTAACGGTTGAGTTCACGGTATTGTCTGACGGCACGGTGACAAACCCGAATTATGATAACGAGACCGAAACACTGACCGTTAAGAATAAAAAAGAGGCCTCGGAACAACCCGGTCCCGACCCGGCTGCCGTCGTTATAAATAAAGTTGACGGGAACAGCGACCCGCTGACCGGCGCGGGCTTTACCTTAACGGACGGCGGCACCTACAGCAAAGTCCTTCCCGCAGAAGGCGGAGAACCGCTTAGCACATTCGCGTTTGATAACCTCGCGGACGGTACTTACACCCTGACGGAATCGACCACACCGGCAGGATATGCCGGGCTGACGGAGCCAATCACGTTTACCGTAACGGAAGGTACTGTTCAGACCGATTTCACGCCGTTTGACGGAACCGCTAACACCTTTACCGTAACCAATACGCTTACGCCCCCCGACCCCGACCCCTTAACAGCGGATGCCGTAATCAGCGGCACCAAGAAGGTGGTCACAAACGGCTCCTATAAACCCGCTTTCAACGAAACCTTCGCGTTTACGCTAACGCAGGTAAGCGGACCGGAAGGCGCTCCCGCCGTGACGGTCCCCAACACTTCCGTAACCGCGACTAAAGACGGGGAATACGAGTTTGCGTTTACCGTCCCCGGTCTTGTGGCGGGCGGTTATCAGTTCAAGATAGCGGAAGTAGCGGGCACTGCCCCCTATTGGAATTACAGCGCCGAAGAATTTACCGTTGACGTTACCGTCGGGGAAGTGGACGGCGTATTTAAAGCGGTAACGCAGCCGGGCGCCGCTGAACGAGTGTTCGAAAACACCTACAGCCCCACGCCTCCGGAGTTTGCCGGTTGGAGCCTTTGGAAAGTAGACGCGGCAAACCCGGAAGCGGCATTATCCGGCGCGCAGTTTACCGTTGACGGCAATGCGCTGCCGGAAACCCCGGGCACCGGCGCTTACGATTTGCAATCCTTCTTAAACGAAGGCTTGAATGTGATAACGGAAGTTCTGCCTCCCGTGAATTACACCGGAATCGCAAGCCCGATTAACCTCGCGGTAACGGTCACGACGGAAGGCGCGGTCACCGTTAATATCGACCATCTAAACGGCGGCGCTCCAACGGGTGTTGTTATCGACAGCGCCCGGAAGAAAATCATCGTACCCAATACCGCCATGCCGCCGGTTCCCGGCGACAATCCGCCGCCTGCGGAAGATAACCCGCCGCCTGCGGAATACACCCCGCCGTTCACACCGCCGCCGGCGGCCACGCCGAATCCCGACCCTACCAGACGGCCTCCGAATCCTACGCCGTCCGCCGCGCCAACACCCACGACCCCGCCGCCAACCGCCACGCCGGAACCGACGGAAGCGCCCGCTCCCACGCTTGAACCCACACCGGAGCCCACGCTTGAACCCACGCCCACGCCTTACGCGTCGCCCACCCCGTGGCCGCTCATTTTCCCGGACGAACCCCCGGCGGAGCTGCCCGCGGAAATAGTGGCGGAACCTGAGACCACCGACCCGAACCTTCAAACAGCCGCCGTGCTTCCGGAAGGGCTTCCCGCCGCGCCGGTACCCCACGAAGGCGCGAACCTCGGGCAAATAGACGATTTCACTTACATCGAGTTTGACGACGAGGGCATACCGCTTGGCGTATGGACCTTCGACCCCGGCGACCCGGACGACCCCAACGATGACATGTGGGTGTTCGACGAGGAAATACCGCTTGGGATGTTGGAAATGCCAAAAACCGGCGAACTTCCGGTTTCCGCGATACTGCTGACGCTCGGGTTGCTGCTGCTGCTCGCCGCGGTGGTGTTTAGGAAAAAAGCCGCAAAGTAAGGCAAACGAACACCGCATGGAACAATATTCCATTGCCCTTGAAATGCAGTAAATAGCAGTGTTTCCCGGTAATTTAAAAATACGCAAACGGCAAAATTCAGCCAATGTTTGCGTATTTTTTTGCGCAAAAAAAGCCGTCCATTGTGGGCGGCTTTTCATGCTTTTGTTGACACCTCCGCCCCGCGGTGCTATACTCGCGCCAAAGCAGAAGTGCCACTTCTCACCCTCGTTTGCGGAAATTTTCCGCGTATGACAAAGGGTCGGTTTCCAAGCCGGTACGCGCTAACGGAAATTTTTAAGTGGGCCTTTTGGGTCCACTTTTTGTGATGACAACGAGTCAGGCGCGGGTGCTTGCACACGCGTTTGGCGGGTGTCCGTCATCGTGCAGCGATTTCTGCGCGATTTTTTCAGAAAGAGGTGAACAGGTATTACCGAATTAATGATCAATGAGCAGATCAGGGATAAGGAAGTGCGCCTGATCGACGCGGACGGGACGCAGATGGGTATATTGCCGGGCCGGGACGCGCAGCGCATAGCGGACGAAAAACGGTTGGATCTGGTCAAGATTTCGCCCACTGCCAAGCCGCCGGTCTGCAAGATCATGGACTACAGCAAATTCAAATTTGACCAGTCCAAAAAGGAAAAGGAAGCGCGAAAGAAGCAGCGTACCATTGATATTAAGGAGTTAAGGCTTTCGCCCAACATCGACACCCATGACGTGGACGTTAAGGTGAAGAAAGCCATCGAATTTTTACAGGACGGCGACAAGGTCAAAGTGTCCATACGTTTCCGCGGGCGCGAGCTCGGCCGCACGGAAGTGGCGTATTCCATCATGCACGATTTCGCGCAAAAGGTAAGCGAAGTCGGCATAGTGGAAAAGCCGCCCCGGATGGAAGCGCGCACCATGGCGATGTTTATGACGCCGAAACTGTAAAGATAAAACGAAGGAGATACTGACATGCCCAAGCTCAAGACCAAGAAGGCGGCGGCAAAGCGTTTTAAAGCCACCGCCACCGGAAAGTTTAAATACCCCCGCGCAAACAGGCAGCACATTCTGGGCAAAAAAAGCCCGAAGCGCAAGATGACCCTGCGCAAAGCGGGCGTCGTGGACAAAACTAACGAAGCAGCCGTGCGTAAGATGATGCCGTATGCGTAAGGAGGAAAACTCATGGCCAGAATAAAGGGCGCGTTTAGCGCCAGAAAAAAACACAAGAAAATTTTAAAGCTCGCAAAAGGTTTCCGCGGGGCGCGCAGCAAGCAGTACCGCACCGCGAAGCAGTCCGTCATGCGCGCGATGGCGGCGGCATACGCGGGGCGCAAGCAAACCAAGCGGGAATACCGCCGTTTATGGATTACCCGCATCAACGCCGCCGCAAGGCAGAACGGCCTTTCATACAGCCGTTTTATGAGCGGGCTGAAGCAGGCGGGCATTAACATCAACCGCAAAATGCTCGCCGAAATGGCGGTTAACAACGGGGCGGCGTTTTCCCAACTTGCACAGAAAGTAAAGTGAACCGTTGAAAGAATATTTAACCATTAAGGAATTTTCGTCCTTTACCGGTATCGAGCAGACGACCCTGCGCTATTGGGATGAAATCGGTCTGTTCTCCCCCGCTAAACGGGACGCGGAAAATAACTACCGGTACTATTCTTCCCACCAGATTATATCCGCCAAGTTTGTGACCGTTTTAAGCGACTTGAATATTCCGCTTAAAATAATCGGGGAACTGGCAAAGGCGCGGACGCCGGAAAGCCTTGTGCGGCTGATTGAGCGCAAGGAAAAGCTGCTCGATATGGAACTGCAGCGTATACGCGAGTGTTATTCCATTATGCACACGCGGCTTGAGCTGATTAATTACGGGATTCGGGTCACGCACGGGTTTCAGACGTCCAAAGGGGTCCCGTTGGATTACGGCGTGATTTCGGACGATATTATCGACGTGGACGCAACAAAAATGTACGTGCTGCAGCGGGAGGATAAAACGTACATCCTCGGGCCGCCAAACGGTTTTAAGCCCGGCGATAATTTTATGGAAGGCTTCACGCGTTTTTGCCTAAACGCCAAGGATTTGCATATAAACTTAAATTTCCCGGTGGGCGGGTACCACACGGATATGGGCAGTTTCCTCAAAGTACCCTGCCTGCCCGACTATTTCTTTTCCTTTGACCCCACGGGGAACCGCGTGATTCCCGGCGGGAAATATTTAATCGGGTTTACCCGCAGTTATTACGGTCAGGCGGACGATTTACCGGAAAGGGTTGCCGCGTATATCGAAGAAAACAGCATTAAACCAACCGGTCCCGTGTACTCCCTTTACCTGCACGACGAACTTTGCGTAAAGGAACCGGACCAGTATTTGATGCAGGTTTGCGTCGCGGTGGAATAAAAAAATTAAATAAACTTCCATGCTAAACCTTCGAATGTCGAAGGTTTTTTTTTATTTGCCCGGAAACGGGCGCATAATATGGCATATAATGGTTGGGAGGGGTTACAATCTACACGGAAGGAGGGCATGCGGAAGATGCTGCGATTATTGACTCTGCAGCTACTCCATGCCTCATACTTCATCAGAATACTTTTAAGCTTTTATCTTGTATAAATCCCAGTTATTTAACAGATAATAGGGTTATGTTTACAGATACGGCAATAAAGGAGGAAATACAGTGAAAGCCACCGGCATAGTCAGAAGGATTGACGATTTAGGACGGGTTGTAATCCCGAAAGAAATACGGCGGACGTTGCGGATACGCGAGGGCGACCCGCTCGAAATATTTACTGACCGCGAAGGGGAAATTATTTTAAAGAAGTATTCGCCCATCGGGGAACTGGGGTCTTTCGCGAGGGAATACGCGGAAAGCCTGAGCCAGTCTTCGGGGCACATTACGTGCATTGTGGATAAAGACCAGATTATCGCGGTATCCGGCGGCGCGAAGAAAGATTTCATGGAGAAACATATCTCTGCCGCGTTGGAGAGAACCATCAGCCAACGCTCCACGGTGTCGGCGGCGCGCAGCGACGCGGCGTTCGTCCCCATACTGGAGGAGGACGACCCCGCTACGTACAACAATGAATTTATCACGCCCATCATCGCCGAAGGCGACGTGCTCGGGGCAATCGTGCTGCTCTCGCCGGACAAAAAGATGGGCGAAGTGGAAGGCAAACTCGCGCAGACCGCCGCCGGTTTCCTCGGGAAGCAGATGGAACAGTAACGAACCGTTCAAATACTAACTATAAGGAGAGCCCCGGCTCTCTTTTTTTGTGAAAACGTTGAATTGCCTTGACATTCAATAAAAAAGCGTTTATAAATAGCAATTGAGTCCAAGAAACAAAAGCGCTGCGCAGAGCGGTGGGACATGCCTGTATGCGGGGTGCGATAATATAGCGTTTCAGGAGAAACGTATCCACAAGGAGGATAACAAATGAACAAAACTGAGCTCATTACGGCGATTGCGGCAAAATCCGACCTTACAAAAAAAGACGCGGAAAAAGCCCTCAAGGCTTTTGAAGA
>JAISWA010000145.1 GCA_031271275.1 Clostridiales bacterium
ATTAGAATTATTTTTGCGATTTTAATTTATTTTTTTGTCTCATGAGATTTTTGACCGGCGAAGAATCTTCTGCTTTGTGCGGGTAGGATTCTTCGCTTCGCTCAGAATGACCGGCTTGCGTTGTCCGCTGTCATTCTGAGCCGTAGGCGAAGAATCTTTTGCATTATGCGTGTAAGATTCTTCGCTTCGCTCAGAATGACCGGCTTGCGTTGTCCGTTGTCATTCTGAGCCGCAGGCGAAGAATCTTTTACTTTGTGCGTATAGGATTCTTCGCTTCGCTCAGAATGACAGGCTTTGCGTTGCGCCCAGAATGACCGGCTTGCGTCGCCCGCTGTCATTCTGAGCCGCAGGCGAAGAATCTTCCGCTTGATGACGGCGTCTGTTCCGGGGTCTTGCCGTGTTTATGAAACGAACGCGCAAAAAAAGGGAAAGACATTTCTATCTGTTCCCTTTGCGCTTATGATTTGTCGCTATTTTTGGAAACTATCCTCTCCGGATATTCGCATTACATCACTTTTTTTAGTATCAGCAGCTTCTGCCCCTGGTAAATCTTCGACGGGTTCTCGATGTCGTTTACCGCCATCAAATCGTCTATGGCGGAGTTGTACCGCTTCGCGATCTTCCAGATGGTGTCGGCGGGTTGAACCACATACACCGTCATGCTCGCCATGCCGTTGAGTTCTTCCGGTTCCATTTCGCAGAACTCTATGTTGTTGATGACGTTTATCTCTTTCTCGTCCACCACCTGCGTGTTAAACGTAAGCAGGAACCGCACTTCCGTTTCCCACCCGCTCAGCATGTTAAACGCCACGTGGTCAATGGACACGTCCACGTTGACGTGCATACCGGGGTTGGCGCTTTTTGCCTCGATTACCTGCCGGTACGGGATGACCGTCTTGTAGCAGTACAAGGGGGTCGCGTCGCTTTCCGCCACGTACAGGATGTCGGTGTCTATTACGCCTTCCACCACGCATTTGTCGTCGATAACCTTTACCTCGTCCAAATGCGGCGTGCCGCGCACGTTGAAAATCTGCAGCATATCGGGGCAGCCGGAAAGCTGCACCACTTCCTTCACCGGCGCCTGATTGCGGTTGCGGCATACCAGGCGCGGGTATTTAAGCGGGTTCTTCGTAATGTTGAGCGTTTTGTTGATACAATAGGCGTCCTCTAAAATCTGTATGTTCTCGGTGCAATAGACCTTCATCTGCACGCCCACGGAAATTTCCACGTCGAGCACCCGGTCTTCGCCGTCGGAATCCGGGCGTATCTGCACATATTGGTCAAGCACCTGCAGCGTAACGTCCGCGAACATGTCGTCCTTCGCGTTATGTACGTCGATGGAGCCGTTAAAGGGGATTTCGTTTTCCAAAAACTCAATGAGGCTGTCGTCGGCGTCGCCTTTGTACAGCGAGGTAACCAGCAGTTCGCCGGTGAGGTTGACCCGCCCGTTCATGATGCGAACGTCCTTGTTCGCGATGTGGGCGTTACAGGAAAGCACCTCGCGGATATTCGGCTTGCTCGACGGTATCAGCAGTTGGTCCTTTACCGCGAACCGGTCTACCTTATGGTCTACCGCGCGGTTTACCGTGATGCCCGTCTTTAACAGCTGGTTCTCGGGTACGTCGTGGATGTCCGTCACCATTTCGTGGGTGTCGGAGCGCTCCGCGTGGATGCTGACGTTTACGATGGCGCGGTAATTGACTTTCCGGTCGTTCAGCATTTTATAGTCGATATTGGCGATTTCCGCCTTCGCCATAATCCACATGTCTTTTGTCACGCCGTCCATGTTGATAAAATCGTCCACCGGCGCGGAAAGGGACATCGTATGCACCGGTTTTTCCGCGGTTTTCGCGATGTACAGCACCGATATATGTAAACGGCCCACAAAATTCACACGGTCGGTGGAAGCCTCCGTCCGGTCGATGATCATTTTCGCGTCCGTCTGCAACATCAGCGCCATATCGGGTTTTACGTCCGGGACGATGATGTCGCCTTCCAACAGCAACTGTGTCGATTCTTTGCCGACGTTCTGGTCGAGGAAAATCTTCTCCCTGACCAATTCGTTCGCCGCGCTAAGTTGTTCGCTCACAACAAAAAACCTCCAATTCCTATATGTCTTACCGACAATATATGATGGAGGCTTGATTTATATGCTATACGCCGTCATTTCAATCACATAATGTAATCTCTACGGCATTGGTGAGTACGTCGGTATAACTGAAAGATAATTTGCGGGAGGGGTCGGGGCCGTCGCTGAGCTGTATGGTAAATATGCTAGGGTATACGTTGGAAACAACCCCTTTGCTTATTACCGATTTATGGCGTCCTTTGTTTGTTTCGAGCTGCACCTTGCTTCCGATAATTTTTTGAATATCCATACGCACATGAAATACGTCGCTTCTGTCAAACAAATTATTCACCTCTCTTAAAGTATGCCTTACGATTCCCCTCTATCAATCGCTCCCCCTTATGGTAATACAAAAAGTATGAATCCTGACACAACCGTACCACAATAATATACGCAGTGCCATTGTAACAGTTTATTGGGGCGCGGTCAATTATGTGAAACAAAAATACGTATTTTTTGCGCAAAATATTTCGACAAAAAAAACCGCGCATTATTCGAATTGTGTAAAATCCAAAAGCGCGGTTTTAAAAAGCTTTTTTGGCGCGTCTTATTCTTCCGGTATAGACGCGTCCGCTAAAATATTTTTGGGGTCGATGGGCTCGTCGTTGAGGGTGACCCGCAGATTGACATGAGGGCCGTTCAAACTGCCGTAAGGGGAAGGCTGACCCACGCCGCCGATTACCTGCCCCGGCTTTACCACGTCGCCTTCCTCGACCAGGATTCCGTCCATCAACTGGCCGTAGGTCGCGGTCAATCCGTTGCCGTGGTCTATTGCCACATAATTCCCGTAGACATGGTTGTTCCCGATGGAAACCACCTGCCCGCCCGCTCCGGCTTTAACGGGCGTGCCTTCCTGCGCCGTGATGCGCAGGTCGTCGTTGACGCGGTACTGGTCCAGAGTGGGGTCGTAAACCAGTTCGTCCGTGTTAAAGTCCATCGCTATTTCGCCGTCTACCGGCCAGACCATGCTGTCGTCCTCCGAAAAGGGTTCAAACGCGACTCCGCTGTCCGCTTCACTGAGCGGTTGCGCCGCTTGACGCTGCAACTCGCTTCCAACCGCCGTGACCGGCGCGGCCTGCTGCGAGGCGGGCGCACCCGGTTGGTTGGGCTGCGGTGAAACGGGCGGCGACGCGGGCGGTTCGGCGGGCCTTGTCTGCGGCGCGGCGGGCGTACCCGGCGCTGTCGGCCTTACCACCGGCCTTTGCGTGGGAACGGGCGTAGGCGCGGGCTTTTTCCAAAAAGCTTCTTCGTTGTCCGCCAATTCCCCGTTGGCTTCCGCCTCCGCCTTGACCAGATAACTTTCGTCCTGCCCCGCGTTCACGTTGACCGAATCGTTTTGTTCCTGCGCGGATTCGTTGCTTTGCGAAGGCGGAAGCAGGTTGGTGAGGGAAATCACCAACGCCAGTACCACCACCGCCCCAAGGCACGAGTACAGCGAAATAAAAAAGCCCTTCTTCTTAAAAATGCTGTCCCCGGATCCTTTGTTTTTCATGAAAACACCTCCAGCTAAATTTTGTTCTGCCATAGGAAACCGCTTAGTTATAGCGTTCCGTTTTGAAGCCAACGGAACGCGCAAGGTACCGTTTCCTATGACGAATTGTGGAAAACAAGCGGCGGAGCCGCTTTGTTCAAGCACTCGGATTATTGCCGGAGTGTTTTGAGATTATACGGGGGCGGCAATAAAATAAGGGACTGTCTCCAGTCCCCGTCATCAAGTATAGCTATCCTGCGCATCCTGCCCATGTCATTCCGAGCCGCGGGCGAGCCTGCGCTTGTCATTCTGAGCCGCAGGCGGTCCTGCGCTTGTCATTCCGAGCCGCGGGCGAGCCTGCGCTTGTCATTCTGAGCCGCAGGCGGTCCTTCGCTTGTCATTCTGAGCCGCAGGCGGTCCTTCGCTTGTCATTCTGAGCCGCAGGCGAAGAATCTTAATGTCTTACCCTTCGTTATCCCGGCGGGTATCGTCCGGGTTTCCCTTTCCGTCTTTGCGGCAGGCAGGACCCCTAAGCAGCATATACAGCCCGAGCCCGACCAACGCCATAGGCAGCAGCCGTTTAACCGCCCACGGCAGTACGGACAGCACCGAATTGAACAGCGCGATGACTACGAGCAGCGCCGCGGCGCAGAGAATCAGCCGCTTGTTCTGGGTGAAGAACGCGATGATATCGTCGATATCGTCGCTGACCGCCTCCCCCGCGTTGATACGGCGGCGGATGTGGAAGCTGTCAAAGATGCACGCCAGTATATATACCGGGAAGGACAGCCCGATAATCAGGCTGAGAGACGACACCTCGCTTAACATGGAAGCGAGGAACACCAGCGTAAAGAAGCCGGACATAGCGGCAAGCCCGCGTTTAATCAAACCTTCGTACATATAGTTGACGCCGGGGGGCAGGCTCGAGAAGATGAACAGCAGCCCCCAACTGATATGGCGTTTCGGCATCCCGGCGCAGGGTATTGCGGCGCGGGGAGCCGAAGCCTCCGGCTTGGGCGCGGAAGCGAGCTGCGCTAAGCATTTCCGGCAGAAGATGCGCCCGTTAATCTCGACGGTGCATTCCTCGCAGAGCCATTCGCCGCACTGGTTGCAAGTGTTCACGCCGTTGCGGTCGGGGTGGGTACGGCATTGCATAATATCTCTCCTTTATACTGTTTGGTGTTTTTTGTTTTGCTGCTTTTAAAGAGATATACGGCGGCTTTCGCGAAAAAGTTTATGATAGAGCCTGTCTAAAATCTGCGCTTGTTGGATTTTGAAGCGAGATTTTCGCCAGACAAGGAAGCGCGAGCGCCGCGTAATCGCTGTATTACGCAAGTGAGCAATGACGAAGTATGGTGAAAATCCCGCAAAAAAGACGGCAAGCGAAGATGTTAGACAGGCTCTTACATCCGCTGCGGCGAGCGTACCCCGAGCAGGGCGAGGCCGCCGCGCAAAACCGCGCGCACCGCGTCGGTAAGCGCAAGCCGCGCACCGCGCAAGACGGGCTCGTCCACAATGACGGTGTGGGCGTGGTAGAACTTGTTAAACGCCTGCGCCACCGCCACCAAATGCCGGGCGATTAAAAACGGCTCGTA
>JAISWA010000245.1 GCA_031271275.1 Clostridiales bacterium
GACACCCATGTAAAGCGCGTGTCGTACCGGTTGGGGCTTACCCGAAACAAAGACCCGGAAAAGGTCGAGTACGATTTGATGAAAGTTTTACCGGAAAGCCATTGGATACGTTTTAACCAGCAGATTATCCACCACGGGCGCAAGGTGTGCGCTGCGCGCTCGCCTAAATGCGAAGGCTGCGCGTTGGGGGGGCTGTGCGCCGAACGGGGAAAGTGAATAGCGTCTAAGCTTCTGGGAGGCCTTTTTGGACACCTTTACGTCACTCATCACGGAAATTTGCGCGGAGGAAGGGATCGGCTGTAAAATCCTTTCCTACGGTTGGCTTATAGAATTGAGCCGCAGCGGGCAAACCCGCCACATCATCGGGCGGCATTTCGACGTGAACCCCGCCGCGGCGGACCGGATAGCCTGCGACAAATACGCGTGTTACACTGTGCTTAACAGCGCGGGGATTCCCGCGTTCGAGCACGCGCTTTTCTTTAACCCCCTGCGGCGCGCCCATTTAATACGCGGCGGGGAATTTGAGCGGGCGGAATCTTTTTTAAGGCAGCATAAAAAAATAGTGGTCAAGCCCAACGCCGGTTGGCAGGGTCGCGACGTTTTCCTGTGCGGGACTTCAAAGGAACTGGAAAACGCGTTGTGCGTTATTTTCCAAAGCGAGCCCGACGCGTGTCTCTGCCCTTTTTATGAATATGAATACGAATACCGCGTTTTCTATGTGGACGGTATTTGCCGCTTCGCCTATGGCAAGGCGCGCCCGCCTCACGAATGGCGGCACAACCTTTCCAACGGGGCATCCGCCTTTGAAATCACGGACGAAGCGCTGCGCGGGCGCGTCGAGGCGTTGGCTGCCCGCGCGGCGCGGCAAATCGGTATCGCCTTCGCCACGGTGGATATCGCGCGGTTAAACGGCGACAACGATTCTCTTTCCGTGGTGGAAATTAACTCCGGCATTACGGCCAATAAGTTTTTGGAGCAGAAACCCGGGTATTGGCGGCAAATTAAAAAAATCTATTCCGAAGCGATTGGGAGGATGTTTTTATGAAATTTTTCGGCGAAGGTTTCAGCGAAAAACATGACGAATTGAAGAAAATCATCCGGAACAGGGAAAAACTTTCCGAAGCGAAGCAACTGTTCTTAGCGCTCCACGCTTCCGTCCACCGGTCGTTGGTTTCGGGTTCCCCGCGCAACGAAGTGGACGCGCTGTTCGACGATTTGCAGCCGCAGGATTATTATTTCGCGCCTTCGCCCGCGAGCAAACCCGTTGCGTACCACGTCTGGCACCTCGCCCGCATAGAGGATTTGACCATGAACATTTTAATGTCCGGCGGCGAGCAGGTTTTTAATCCCGATTGGCAGGACAAAATAAACGCGGGCATAACCGACACCGGCAACGCCCTCACCCCCGCGCAGGCGGTGGAACTCAGCAAACGGATAAACGCGAAGTCGCTGCTTTATTACCGCTGCGCCGTGGGCATACGCACCCGCGAGTTGGTGGCGAAACTTTCCGCGGACGACATGCGGCGGAAACCTTCGCCGGAAAGTCTGGACAGGCTGCTGACGGAGGGCGGTTTGACGGAAGAAGCCGATTCTATTTGGCTGCGGGATTTCTGGGGCAAAAAGGACGCCGCCGGGCTGTTGCTGCTTCCCCCCACCCGCCACGCGGTCATGCACCTTAATGATTGCGTCAAAAATACACAGCGACCGTTTCATCCCTAAGCATCGTTTTTTCAAAACGATGCTCGGTTCAAAGGAAACGGGCGCGAGGAGATTTTTACAAAGGAGCCACCCATGATAAAACTCGCTTATCTCTATGACAAAAGCTTTACGGCATTCCCCTCCCGCGACGCGGAAAAACTCACCCATTTGCAATATTCCTTCGCGCTGATAAAAGACGGCCGCGCCTCGGTTTCCCACTGGGAACACGGCGGCGAAGTCCGCGAGCTTATCGCCCGCTGCCCAAACCTGAACGTGGGCGTGGCGCTTGGCGGTTGGGCGGCAGGCGGCTTTTCCGAAGCCATGGAAACGCCCGAAACCCGGGAAGCCCTCGCGGATTCCATGATAGCAATCATTGCGGATTATAATTTCGCGGGGATGGACCTGGACTGGGAATACCCCTGCGACAGTGTGGCGGGCATCGCGTCCAGTCCGCAGGATAAGGAGCGCTACCCCGTTTTTGTGCGGCTGATGCGTCAAAAGCTTGACGCGTTGGGCGCAAAGAAAAACCGGAAATATTTTTTGACCATGGCGGTGGGCGCGTTTGAAAAATGCGCGGAAAACCTCGACTTCCCCAAGATGATCGACTGCATAGACTATGTTAACGTCATGACTTACGACATGAGCTTTTCCATTGAATACGCCAGTCACCACACCCATTTGCGCGCGGCGTCCGACTTGGAGAAAAACCCTGTAAGCGGCGAGCAGTCCGTGGGAATTTTCTTAAAGCGCGGCGTGCCGAGGGAAAAGCTTGTGCTCGGCTGCGGGTTCCACCACAGGTGCTGCACCGTGACCGGACGCGGCGAACGCAACGGGCTGTACATGCCCCGCGTCCCCGACAGCGGGCGCATGTTTAAAAGCGACGAAAAACGGCGCCGGTTAAGCGAAGGCGCGAAGGAATACTGGGACGACACCGCGAAGGCGGCGTACCTGTTCGACGAGCGGGACAATACTTTTGTGTCCTACGACGACCCCCGTTCTATTGCGGAAAAAACAAAGTTTGTGCGGGAAAATAAACTGGGCGGCATTATGTACTGGGAATACAACGACGACAAGAGCGGCGAGCGGCTTAACGCGCTGCACGAGGGCATGAAGGGCGGCGAGCCGGGGAAGCGCCCGGTTTTCCCGAAACGCGCCGTGGTCACGGGCGGTATGCCCTACGGGAGTAAGAAGCTGCACTTCGGGCATGTGTGCGGGATGTACATCCACGCGGATATTTACGCGAGGTTTCTGCGCGACCGCATCGGCGGCGAAAACGTGATTTTCGTGTCGGGCACGGACTGTTACGGCGCGGGCATAGAGGTAAAGTACGCCGCCGCCGTTCAAAACGGTTTTGCCGGAACTATTGAGGACTTTATCGAAGCCAACCATCTCGCGCAAAAGGAAACGCTGAACCAATACGGTATCAGCCTCGACTTGTTCGCGGCGTCGGGGCTTGGCGAGGCAAAGGACATCCACGCGGAGGTTTCCCGGGAACTTTTCAACGCGTTCCATGAACGCGGGTATCTTCAACTGGACGAAGCGCTGCAGTTCTACGACGAGGAAACGCAAACTTTCCTGAACGGGCGGCAGGTGGAAGGGCGCTGCCCCATCGCCGGGTGCAAATCGGAAAAAGGCTACGCCGACGAGTGTTCCCTCGGGCACCAGTACAGCCCCAGTGAGCTTATCGCCCCCGTCGCGGTCACCACGGGCAAAACGCCGTCCCTTAAAGCGGTGCGCAACTGGTACTTCGACCTTGCGCGTTTTTCCGGCGCGCTGAAACAGCGCCAACGGAAACTAAGGGACGAGGGAATCAGCCGCCGGTTTATGCTTTCCACCATCGACGACTTCCTGAAAGACGCGGAAATTTTGATTAAGACGGAAGACTTTGAAACGCTCAGCAAGGCGCGGGAAACCATGCCCGCCCACCGCGCGGATATAAACGAAGAAAAAAAATCCGCCGTGCTGACTTTCAGCGCGTTAAAAGACCGGGAACGCGCCTGCGAAATTTTGCGCGCTTGCGGCATTCGCTTCCGCACCGGTACGACACTGGTGCCTTTCCGGCTTTCCGGCAACGTGAAGTGGGGCGTGCCCGTCCCCGAAAAGGAAGGGATAAGCGGGCAGACCTTCTGGGTTTGGCCGGAATCCCTGTGGGCGCCCATTTCCTTTATAAAAACTTTCCTGAAACAAAAAGGCTCCGGCGACGCTTGGGAAAAATGGTGGTTCGATTCCGACGCGCGGGTTTACCAGTTTATCGGCGAGGATAATATTTATTTTTACGCCATCGCGGAAATGGGCTTGTTTATGGCGTTGGACGAAATCAGCAACCGCGCCCCCGGCGGGAATTTCCCCGCCACGGTGCCCAACCGGCATGTGTTTTACGGCAAAAACAAGGCGAGCAGCAGCGGCGCGGTAAAGCCCCCCGATGCGGAAGCGCTTTTGAATTTCTATACCGTGGAACAGCTCCGGATGCATTTTGCGCACATGGCGCTGCAAAGCAACAGCGTGAGCTTTACGCCGAAGACGATGCTCGCGGCGGAAAGCGGCGAAGGGAAAAACCCGAAGGAATTTGACGCGACGCTGGCGGAAGGCAATATTCTTACGAACGTGTACAACCGTATCGTCCGCTCCTGCTTCTATACCCTGCAGAAATATTTCGGCGGGAAGCTGCCGGAGGCGGAAATAAGCGCGGACGCGGTAAAAACTTCCGAAACGCTGATTACGGAATACGAATGCGCCATGTACCGGTTTGAATTTTCCAAGGCGATTGACCTGCTCGACGTTTACCTGCGGGACGTGAACAAAGACTGGGCAGCCAAGTCGAAAGAAGCGGAAAGTTCCGGCGACGAAAGCCTGCGCGGGCGGATATTGGCGGACACCTTCCACGCGGTGCGCGTCGCCGCGCTGCTGCTGCACCCCTTCGCCCCGCAGGGCACGGAGACGGTGCGCGAATACCTTGGCGTGGACGAAAGGCTTTGGGACTGGGAATACGCTTACGAACCGCTGACGTTTTTTATGAAAGGCGGGCATACTTTTAAATTCCTTGAGCCCCGGGTGGATTTCTTCAGCAAACACCCGGCGCAACTGTAAAAAAGGCTGTTTCTTATGTACGCCGCCGCTGCTCGCGGCGGTTTTTATTTATCCATAAATTTATTTCGCGTAAAAAATCCTTTTGCTGTCCAAGTGGTCCCTTACGTAATTAAGCGCTTCGCCGAAGCGTTGGAAGTGTACGATTTCCCGCTCCCGCAGGAATTTTACCGGGTCCGCCACATCCGGGTCGTCGATTAAGTCCAACAGGTATTCGTAAGTGGCGCGCGCCTTTTGCTCCGCCGCCATGTCCTCATACAAATCCGTGACCGGGTCGCCTTTGGACTGTATCCCGACAGCCGTCCACGGGAAGCCCCCCGCCGACTGCGGGTAAACCCCGGTTCCGTGTTCCGCGTAGTCCGCTTCCATCCCGGCGTCGCGCATATCCCGCGGCGTCGCGTTGCGGGTCAGTTGGCTGCAAATAGCGCCAATCATCTCAAGATGCGCCAGTTCCTCGGTGCCGATATCGTTAAGCGTCGCCCTCGCCTGCGGTGTGACCATGGTGTACCGCTGGCTCAGGTAACGCAGCGACGCGCCCAGTTCGCCGTCAGGTCCGCCGTACTGCGTGATAATTATTTTCGCGAGTTTCGGGTCACATTTTTTAATTTTAACGGGGTATTCCAGTTTCTTTTCATAAACCCACATTTACAGGCACCCCTCTCCGTTCACGGAAAAATTAAATTCCTCCTGCCAGGGCCACGGGCAGTCCTCCCATGTCCATTTGTACCCGCCCGGGCGGCGGAAGGAAGTCATGGGCCCGCATTTTTCCTCGTACCGGCTGCGGGCGGCTGCGGCGCTTTCGATTACGTCGTTGTACATTTTTAACGCTTCCGCGTCGTCGGGGTGCGTGTTTAAATACAGGTGCAAATCTACGGACATAAAGTCCAAAATCGTCATTTGCTTTAGCAAAGCCTCTTTTTCCAATTTAATCCCTCGCTTTTAACATTTTAGCAGCACGGGCGTTTGCTCCAACCCATATATATCCGGGAAAGGTTAGGGAATACGGTTCCCGTTTTCAAGCATTCCTCTGGAGGGTAAATACTGTCGAGCGGCTGAGGGCGCACAAAAGCTTCCGCCAGTTCCATGCCCATGTGGTCGGAATTTTCTTCGGAAGGCCCCGGCTTGTTTAACAAATGCATTTCCAATACTTCAAACATGGTGATTCCTCCGGTTTCGGCGTGGTAATGATTCACTGTACATGTTATTCCGGATTGTCCAAAGGGTGAACCATAAAAAGGAATGAAGAATAACGGGACTCGCGCAAAGGCTTTCCCACCCGGGTCGTCTGCTGCCATTCTGCTTGCGCTGTCTGCCGTCCATTCTGCTTGTGCTATCTGATGTCATTCTGAGCCGCAGGCGAAGAATCTTTTGCTTTTATGCGTATAAGATTCTTCGCTGCGCTCAGAATGACAGACTGCAATATCGCCGCAACATAAAAGCCGCCCGCGAGGGACGGCTTTTAATAGCTGACGATTTGCTAAAGATTTGCTAACGATTTGTTTATCTTGCGGCTTTTTTCCGAATCAGCAGCCCCGCGAGCAACGCGGCAAGACCGAAGCCTGTAAGCACCGCGGAAAGCGGCGTTTCGCCGGTCTGGGCATTTCAAGCAGATTAACCGGTGAAAGCTGAGAGATTGTTTCCTACAGCGCTTCCAGTACGTCGAGCGGAAGACCGGTGTATTCCATAATCATTTCCATTGGCAGGTTTAACTTTTTCATGTTCGATACAATTTGCAGGGCTTGGTCGCGGCGACCTTCCGTCAGACCTTCCTCTCTGCCTATTAAAATACC
>JAISWA010000173.1 GCA_031271275.1 Clostridiales bacterium
GACAGCCGGCGTGACCGTCATTATAATGCGTAATTGCGTTGGGCAGTCGCCAAGCGGTAAGGCAATGGACTCTGACTCCATCATCCGGGGGTTCAAATCCCTCCTGCCTAGTGGGAAAAGTACAAAGCGGCTACGCCGCTTGTTTTCCGCAATTCGTCATAGGAAACTGCACCTTACGCGTTCCGTTGGCTTCAAAACGGAACGCTATAATCAAGCAGTTTCCTATGACATAAAAAAGAACCGGCGTTCAATATATGAGCTCCGGTTCTTTTTTTGTTTAAACGCGGAAACCGTACTTCCCTTCCGGCGGCGTTTTTTGTTCGTCGTATAATATTTCGGGGAAGCCGGGGGGCGCCGCCCACTTCGCCGCGTTTACGAGTATTCGCTGTATCTCGGGCATATAATAAATGGGGTAGCTTTCATGCCCCGGGCTGAAAAAGAAAATTTTCCCGCCGCCCCGGGTGAACGTGCATCCGCTGCGAAACACTTCCCCGCCTTCGTACCAACTTATAAAAAGCAGCTCCTCCGGCGCGGGTATGTGGAAAAATTCCCCGTACATCTCCGACTTCGGGATATCGAAATATTCCGGGACCCCTTCCGTGATGGGATGGTGGTGGGCGATTTTCCAAACGCGCTCGCGCTCGCCGATTTCGCGCCAGCGCAGCTTGTTCGTTTCCGTCCCCAACAGCCTTTGGAAAATTTTTGAGGCGTGGCCGGAATGCAAAACGATTAAGCCCATTCCGGAAAGCACGCGCTTATGTACCCGCTCCGCCGTTTCTTCCGATACGAGATGGTGAAAGCAATGCCCCCACCAAAGCAGTACGTCGGTATTTCTTAAAATTTCTTCGCTCATCCCCTGCTCCGGCTGCTCCAGTGAAACGGCGCGAACCGTTTTAAAATTGTTCGAGTTCGATAAAAATTCCGCAATCGCGTTGTGCAAGCCCTGCGGATACGCGCCGAGCGCGTCGCCTGTTTCGCACCAAACGGTGACGTTGATTGATTTTTCCATTCAAAGAATCTCCTTTTTTATCCGGCTTACGCTATTTTACGGTTGAGGCGGGGAATTAACAAGTGCGCCGCTTGTTTATGTTTGGTATAATACCGCAAAATATCGCGTTAAAAATTGAGCGCGTACATATTTTAAAAAGGAGCGTATATATTTATGTATGATTACCGTGAAATACTGCGCAGCGACCCGGAGGTGGCGGACGCGATTGCCCTTGAGGGTATCCGTCAGCGCAATCATATTGAGTTAATCGCGTCGGAAAATTTTGTTTCGGAAGCCGTAATGGCGGCGATGGGTTCCCCGCTGACCAACAAATACGCGGAAGGTTACCCCGGTAAAAGGTATTATGGCGGATGTTACGCGGTAGACGTAGCGGAACAGCTCGCCATTGACCGCGCGAAAAAATTGTTCAATTGCGACCACGCGAACGTACAGCCCCATTCCGGCGCGCAGGCGAACATGGCGGTATATTTCGCGGCGCTTACGCCCGGCGACACGGTTATGGGAATGAACCTTGCCCACGGCGGGCACTTGACTCACGGAAGCCCCGTTAACATTTCGGGCAAATATTTTAACATTGTGCCCTACGGCGTGGACAAAGAAACCGGATACATCAATTACGACGAAATGCGCAAAATAGCGGTTGAAAATAAACCGAAGCTGATTGTGGCAGGGGCGAGCGCTTACCCGCGTATCATCGATTTCGAGCGCTGCCGCGCCATCGCGGACGAAGTCGGCGCGATGCTGATGGTAGACATGGCGCACATCGCGGGTCTGGTTGCCACAGGGCATCACCCAAGCCCGGTACCCCACGCGCATTTTGTCACCTCCACCACCCACAAGACTTTGCGCGGCCCCCGGGGCGGGCTGATACTTTGCGGCGAAGATAAAGCCGCCGCGGTGGACAAAGCCATTTTCCCCGGAACGCAGGGCGGGCCGTTGATGCACATTATCGCGGCAAAGGCGGTGGCGTTCGGGGAAGCGCTGCGGGAGGATTTTTCCGCGTACATCGCGCAGGTGCTTAAAAACGCGAAAGCGTTGGCGCGGCGACTGACGGAGCACGGGTTTAACCTTGTTTCCGGCGGGACGGACAACCATCTTATGTTGGTGGACTTGCAAAACATGGACATCACCGGCAAGGAAGCGGAAAAAAGACTGGATACCGTGGGCGTGACCTGCAATAAGAACGAAATTCCCTTTGACCCGCGGAAACCCTTTGTCACAAGCGGAATAAGGCTCGGAACGCCCGCGATGACCACCCGTGGCATGAAAGAGCGGGAAATGGACGAGATCGCGGATGTGATAGCCATGATTATAAAGGATTATGACAACTCGCAGGACAAGGCGCGGGAAATGGTGACGCGGTTGGTGGAGCAATACCCAATATATAAGTAGGGAGTGATGCATATGGCGCGTGGCGGAGGCGGCGGAGGCGGCCGAAGCGGCGGTTTTGGCGGCGGCGGAGGGGGACGCAGCGGCGGCTTTAGGGGCGGCGGAAGCAGCGGAGGTTTCCGGGGCGGCGGAGGAAGAAGCTCCGGCGGTTTTGGCGGCGGCGAGCACCGTTCCGGCGGCTTTGGCGGGTTCGGCATGGGCGGCTTTTCGAGACCGCATGTGACACACCACCACCATCACGGCGGCGGTTGGGGCGGCGGCCCGCGCAGGTTTTATGGCGGCGGTGGCTGCGGCTCAGGCCTGTTCGGCGTGGTATTCGTGGTCATCGTTCTTATCTTCCTATTGCGTGCCGGGGGCAGCAGCATACTTTTCTCGTCCGGTTCGTCCTACTCGTTCAGTTCCGGAGATACGGTGGCATCCACAAAAGAGCGAACCCCGCTTTCCGCGGGCTCCGTTACCGAAACGGATTATATTACCGATTTAACGCGTTTTATCAGCAGCAAATCCACCGCCGAAAACGGGATGAAGAAATTTTTCCAACGCACCGGCATACAGCCGCATCTGTATATTACAGACGCCGTGAACGGCTCCGAAACGCCTTCCGATTCGGAACTCGACGCGTTTACCGCCGCGCTGTACGGTGAGCTGTTCAGCGACCAGGCGCATTTTTTAGTCGTTATGTTGGAGAATTATTCAAACGACGATTATGTTTTCTGGTATAAGAACGGCGCTCAGGTTGATTCTATAATGGATACGGAAGCGTTGGAAATATTCAATACCGTTTTTGGCAGGTATTATTATGACAACAGCCTGTCCGCCGACCAATTTGTCAGCCGCGTTTTCGACGAGTCTAGCGCGGCGATTATGGGCGGGGCGAACAATGCGTCCGGCGGCGGCGCTTTCGGCGGCAGGACCGTGTTGATTGTGCTGCTTATCGTAGGCGGCGTTGTGGCGGTTCTCTTTCTGCTCTTTACCTGGTGGAACAAGTCAAAACAGCAAAAGAAGCTTGAGGACGAACGAACGGAGCGTATTTTAAACTCCGATTTGGAAACTTTCGGCGACGCCCATTTAGAGAAGTTGGAAGAAAAGTACGAGAGCAACGATAACGATAAATAACGGCGGGGAAATCCGTTGTTTAATTAAGAAAGGGGAATGAACATGGGAATTTTATCAAGATTTGCGGACATTATATCTTCCAATGTCAACGCGCTGCTTGACAAGGCGGAGGACCCGTCAAAAATGGTGGACCAATACCTGCGTAAAATGGCGGAGGACTTGGCGGACGTCAAGACGGAAACCGCCGCGGTAATGGCGGAAGAAAGCCGGTCTAAGCGTCTTGTGGACGAAAATGAGAAGGAAATCGCGAAGTATACCGGTCTCGCGAAGAAGGCGCTGCTTTCGCAAAACGAGGACGACGCGCGGGTATTCCTGACCAAAAAGCAAACCCTTGAGACGACGGGTGCGGGCTTGCAAATGTCTTACGCCGTCGCCCACGAGAACGCGGTAAAAATGCGCCAGATGCACGACAAACTGGTGCGCGATATCAACGATTTAAAATCGCGCCAGCAGGTAATCAAGGCGAAGGCTTCCGTAGCGAAGACGCAGGACCGTATCAATCAGCTTACCGCGGCGGATAAAGCCGAAGGTTCCATGGCGGCGTTCGACCGGATGGAAGAAAGGGTCAACCGCAGCCTCGACGAAGTAAACGCCCGGGCGGAACTGGATTCCAAGCCCGTGGACGAAGCGCAGGCGTTGGAAAATAAATACAAAAGCTCGGACATCGACGAGTCCGTAAACGACGAACTTGCCGCGATGAAAGCGCAGCTCGGGATAAACTGAGGCGTGCTTTGTCGATATAAAAATTTGACAATTGCTTTTCCGCTGTGATTAACTAAGGGAGAATTGAATACTCCGAAGTGTTCCGGCGGCTTACGTATTTATCGGGTAATAAACGAGAAGGAGGCTGCCGTCCGGATTTACTGGGAACGCGGAAAGCGCCTTCTTTTTTTGCTTAACCGCACGGTACCGCCACTGTATGCGCGTATACCAAGCGCGATGACGAAAGTCAGCCACTGTTTTGGCAACCTCTCATAGAGGCTGCGTTTTACGGTAAGGCAGCGCTTGGGTTGCGGAACGCCATGTTTCGCGAACGCGCGAGTCAGGAGACCGGCTTCGGTTTTTAACAAAGGCTGATTCAGTGCGTAATGTCTTTGTTGGTTTAGCGGAAACCTGCGAGTACAGGTTTTGCTATGGCTTCGTGAAAATCGGTCACGGGGACGCTTATTGGCGTTCCCGTTTTATTTTGCGCGAACCCGACGCGCAGCGGATTTGCTCACGAAAAGTTTTACCAATATTAATTCATAAAAAAGGAGAAAGTATGAAAAAATTAAAATTCCTGCCGCTTTTACTGGCGGCGCTGATGATTTTTACCGGGTTCGCCTACAGCAACGATTATGAGGAAGGCATTTCAAAATCGGATGAAATCGTCAATACCACCACCGCAGCCGAGAAAGTTTTGCTTGTCGTAAGCTTCGGCACAAGCTTTAACCAGAGCCGCGACCTTACTATCGGCGGCATTGAAGCGGCGATGAAAGAAAAATTCACCAATTACCAAGTGCGCAGGGCGTTTACCAGTCAGATTATCATCGACAAGTTATGGGAGCGCGACGGTTTACGAATCGACAATATCGAGCAGGCAATGGACAGACTGGTTCTTGACGGCGTGAAAGAAGTCGTCGTACAACCCACGACCATCATGTCCGGTTACGAGTACGACGATGTGGTCGAAGCCGTTAATTCGTATGTGGGAAAGTTTGAGAGCCTTAAAATCGGCAAACCGCTTTTAACCGACGACAGCGATTACGACGCGGTGGCGGATTTGGTGGCGGCAGAGACAAAGGAACTTAAAACGAACGACGAAACCACCGTTTTGTTAATGGGGCACGGCACGGAGCACGCGGCGAACGCCACCTACGCGAAGCTGCAAGGCGTGTTCGAAAGCAAGGGTTACGACGGATATTTGATCGGAACCGTCGAGGGCGGGCCGATGATTGACGAAGTGCGGGAAACGCTGCGGGGTTCCGGTACGAAAAACCTCGTGCTTCGTCCGCTGATGATCGTCGCGGGCGACCACGCCAACAACGACATGGCGGGCGACGGGGAAGATTCATGGAAAACGGTTTTAACCGAAGACGGTTACACCGTGGAGTCGGTTATCGAAGGGCTTGGGCAAATCAAAGGCATACAGGAACTTTTTATTAAGCATGTACAGTCCGCGATGCTTTCAGACGATTTAACGGTTGGCGGAACGGAACCGGTAAAACCCGGCGGGGTTTCGGCAAGCCGGATATCAGACGGGACATATCCCATCGAAGTGACTTCCAGTACGGCGATGTTTAAAATCGTGGACTGCCAACTGACCGTAGAAGACGGGGCTATGTCCGCCGTCATGACGTTAAGCGGGCAGGGATTTTCAAAAATATACATGGGAACCGGCGAAGCCGCGGGGAGCGATTCCGAGGAAAATTTCATCGGTTTTACAGATAACGGCGGAAAAAACGCGTTCACCGTTCCGGTGGCGGCACTGGATGCCGGGTTGGATTGCGCCGGTTTCAGCGCGAGAAAAGAAGAATGGTACGACCATACGGTGGTGTTTGAATCCAAAAACATCCCCGACAGCGCGTTTTTACCCTGCGTAATAGACGCGGAACTGGGCGGCGGAACCGGCAGGGCGGGTATTGAATCCCCCGTGAAACTTTTTCGCAAAGACGGCGCCGACCACGCGGAAATAACTTGGAGCAGCCCCAACTATAGCTACATGTTAGTGGGCGGCGTAAAATACCTTCCGGTAAACGAGGGAGGAAATTCCGTCTTCGAAATCCCCGTGACCGTGGGGGTTGAAATGGACATTACCGCCTGCACCACGGCGATGAGCGCTCCGAAGGAAATCGAGTATACCCTGACCCTTGACCCCGAAACGATTCAATATGAATAGAAAATTAGTATTCATTCTTGCCATAGCACTCTTTGCGTTGTCAGCCTGTAAGCCGTCCGGGGAAACCCCGGGCGGTTTGGCGGCGGACACCGGGGGCGCGGCTTCCACGAGCGCGGAGCCGTCGAGCGGTGGTCCTTGGGATAGCGCCGCTTCCTCCCCTGCC
>JAISWA010000215.1 GCA_031271275.1 Clostridiales bacterium
GGGCAGCCTTTCCTCCGCAAGCGCGTAAATGCGCGGCACAAGCCCGCAGGTGGAAAGCGTAACGCTCCGCTGGCTCAGCCCGAAGCCCCTTGCATCGCACAACAGATGAATGAAGCGCAGTGAAGCCCCGTAATTGTCCAAAGGTTCCCCGCAGCCCATCAGCACTACGTTGGAGACGCGGCGTTCACCCGCGTCGCGGGCCGCGCCGTAAACTTGCGCGCACATTTCCCCCGCGCTTAAATTGCGCTGAAGCCCTTCGGACGCGGACGCGCAGAACTTGCAGCCCATGCGGCAGCCTGCCTGCGTCGATACGCAAACGGTCGCCCCATGACCGTGCCGCATAAAAACACTCTCTATTATAGTATTGTTTTCCAGTGCAAACAAGTATTTTGTGGCGTCGTCCGCTTTTGAAGCGCTTCTTCCGGCCATTTCCACCGGCGAGAAGCGCCCGCGCTCACCTAACCGTTGGCGCAAATTCAAAGAAAGGTCGGTCATTTCGGCAAAGGAATTCACGTACCGCTTGTGTATCCATGAAAAAACCTGAGACGCCCGGTAGGAGGGCTCGCCGATTTCGCGCATTAAACCTTCAAGTTCCGCAAGGGAAGCGGAACGGATATCGAGGGCGCTCATTGGCGGATTAACCGGGCGATAAAAAACGCGTCGTTACGCTCGCCGGGCAATATTTGCAGGCAGTCTTCTTCTATGAAGGAATGGGGAAAGCACTCGGCCCAGTTCCCCGGAGGGTCGGCTGTGAACGGGTTATGAGAAAGAAACCGGCGCACGTTTTCGATATTTTCTTCCCTTGCCACGGTGCAGGTACAGTACGCCAGAACGCCGCCCGGCTTTACGTACCGGGAGGCGACCTCCAACATGTTTTGCTGTTTTTGGGCAAGGGCGGGGATATCCTCCGGCTTTCGCGCGTACTTAATATCCGGCCTTCGGCGGATAATCCCGAAACCGGAGCACGGCGCGTCGAGCAGAACCCCGTCGGCGAGGAAACACGGCGCTTCGTCCGTTTTTTCCGCGTCCCGCAGCGCGGTTTCCATATTTTCAAAACCGAGCCGCTTTTTGGATTCGTTCAGCAAATCCAATTTGTGGGGGTGGATGTCGAAGGCGCGTACCGTCCCCCTGCCGTTCATCAGCGCGGCGCATACGAAACTTTTCCCCCCGGGCGCGGCGCACACGTCAAAAACCGTTTGCCCCGCCCGCGGTTTAAGCGCCTTCGCGGCGGCGACCGCCCCGTCGTCAATGACAAAGAACAGCCCTTCCCGGAAAGACGCCAACCGCGTAATATCCGAGGTATGGCGAAGGTGTAGGCATTCGCCGTTCAATTGGGACGGCTCGCTCTCCACCCCTTCCGAGCGCAGGCGCTCCGACAGCGCCTCCGGCGTGATGCGAAGGGTGTTGGCGAACACGGTGAGCACCGGCGGAAGGTGGCTGTTTTCCTGAAAAATACGCGCGTTTTCCCCGCCGAGCCAACCGGTCAGCGCTTTTGAAAGCCAATCGGGGTAGGAAAAATCACGCGCGGAATGTTCCGGCTTGTCCGGCTGCCGGATCATATTGCGAAGCACTCCGTTGACAAAACCCGAAAGCCGCGAGAAGCCCCGCGCCTTCGCAAGCCGGACCGCCTCGTTTACGGCGGCGTGCGCCGGTACGCGTTCCATGAATTTTATCTGGCATACGGAAACGCGCAACAGATTGCGGATAAACGGTTTCATTTTATCCGTGGGGGTATGGGAGAAAGTGTTGATGATACGGTCGATAAGCAGCAGGTTCCGCAGCGCGGTGTTGACCGCTTCGGTGACGAACGCCTTTTGCCGGGCATCCATTTCCCCCCGCGCGGACAGCGCTTTGCGCAGGGCGATGTTCGCGTAAGCCGCGTTCTCCGTCACTTCGGTCAGTACGGCTACCGCCGTTTCGCGTTCGCTTGGGTTTTTAGGGGGCATTGACCGCTCCGGAAATAAAATTTTACGCAGTATACCATAAAAGCGGGCGAAGAAACGCGGCTTTGGGTATAGAACCGACGCTCGTAAATCAAAAAACCGCCGCTTGACAAATTTTTTCCCCGTGTGTTACTGTGTGCGACAGAAATTTTTCAGCGTCTTTTGAGGTGCTTTATGGATTACCGCCGCAGTTCGTCCGATTTTTATTACTACTTTAGCCAGAGCTTCTTTTTTAGCTTTGGCTTGTTTTATTTTAAAAAATCGGCGGAATGAACCTCGGCGTTTGACGGTACGCAAAATTTTTGAGGCGGGGTTCATAGGGACCTCGCTTCTTTTATTTATTCGGGAGGTTTTACCATGATCATTGTTATACGAAGGGACGCCCGGGACGAGGACGTACTGCCCTTGATGGAACATTTGCGCGGGAGGGGTTTAATCCTGCAGGAAATCGTGGGCGAGTCCACGCGGATGATAGGGCTTGCGGGCGACACGTCGAGCTTGCCGGAGGAAACGCTGCTAAGCCACCGCTGCGTGGAAAAGGTCACGCGCATTCAGGAGCCGTACAAGTTGGTGGGCAGAAAGTTCCACCCCGAGGACAGCGTGGTGGACGTGGCGGGGAAAAAAATCGGCGGCGGGTATTTTTCGGTCATCGCGGGGCCGTGCTCGGTGGAAAGCGAGGAACAGATACTTTCCATCGCCCGGGAAGTGAAAGATTCCGGCGCGGGGTTCCTTCGGGGCGGCGCGTTTAAGCCGCGCACTTCGCCCTACGCTTTTATGGGGCTCGGGTTGGACGGGTTGGAGCTGCTAAAAATCGCGAAACAAAAAACGGGACTGCCCATCGTGACGGAAATCATGTCAAGCGAACACCTCGACGCCTTTGCACAGGACGTGGACGTCATCCAAATCGGCGCGAGGAACATGCAAAACTTTACGTTGCTGCGGGAGGTGGGCGCGCTGAAAAAAACCGTGCTGCTGAAACGGGGCATGTCTTCCACCCTCGACGAACTGCTGATGGCGGCGGAATACCTCGCCGCGGCGGGCACGTCGCAGATTATTTTCTGCGAGCGGGGCATACGCACCTTCGAGACCGCCACGCGCAACACGTTGGATATTTCCGCCGTGCCGGTGCTCAAGTCAAAATCCCACCTGCCCGTGGTGGTGGACCCGTCCCACGCGACGGGGTACTGGCAGTTGGTTTCGTCCATGTCCCTGGCGGCGGTGGCGGCGGGCGCGGACGGGCTGATCATCGAAGTGCACAACCGGCCCGAGGCGGCGCTTTGCGACGGGGCGCAGTCCATCACGCCGATTGTTTTTCATCAGCTCATGGGGAAAATCGCACAGGTACGGGCAGCCATATAGGCGGTGAAAATTAAATATAAACGGGCGCGAGGAGGACGAGAGCGAAGCGAACGCCCGCACGAGCGGAGCGTTTGCATCGGCAAACGCGACGCAGCGACCGTTTAGACATTAGTGCCGCCTATATATAACGGCGTAGGGATTCTTCGCCTGCGGCTCAGAATGACAAAGTGCCGAAAATAACACTGTGGAGGGAATATTTTGGATGCCAAACAGCAATTAGAAGTTTTACGCGGCAAGCTCGCGGATATCGACAAGGGAATCCTCGCGCTGTTCGCCGAGCGCATGAACGCTAGCGTGGAAATCGCGGATATCAAAGCCAAAGCCAACCTGTCCATCACCGACGAGACGCAGGAGGCGAGGGTAATCGAACGCGCCGCTGGGTTCGCGGGGGAAGGTCTCAAGGCGGAATCCGCCGCGTTGGTACGCAGTTTAATTTCGCTGTCAAAATTAAAGCAGCGGCAGACCTTGGCGGCGCGGTCGGATTTGTTAATCGCGCCTTCGGTTCCGGTTTTAAAAGAGAAGCTTACGGTCGCCTGCCAGGGCGCGCGGGGGGCGTGGGGCGAGCAGGCGGCGGCGGAGATGTACCCCGAAGCCGACAGGAAATTTTACGACTATTTCGAGGATGTCTTCGCGGCGGTGAAAAACGGCGAAGCGGATTTCGGCGTGCTGCCCATCGAAAATTCCCAAACCGGCGCCATCGGCGAAGTGTATGATTTGCTGCGTATGAACGGGTGCAGCATCGCCGGTCAGGTTTGGATACCCATACGCCAATGCCTGCTCGGCGTGAGGGGGGCGGCGCTTTCCGATATCCGGGAAGTCTTTTCCCATTCCCAGGGTCTGACGCAATGCCGCAGGTTCCTTAAAAACAAAAACTGGGACTTGTCGGCGCTGCGCAACACCGCCGTCGCCGCGCAAACCGTCATGGAAAAAGGCGAGAAGCGCTACGCCGCCATCGGTTCCCGCTGGGCGGCGGAAATTTACGGGCTGGACGTAATCGCGCCGGACATTATGGACGACGCGGGCAACCAGACCCGCTTTATCACCATCGCGAGCCAGCCCGTTTACGACGAAACCTGCGACATCACCAGCGTAACCTTTTCCACCGAGCATATATCCGGCGCGCTGTGCTCCGTACTGCATACGTTTATGGCGGCGGGCGTCAACCTTTCGCGCATAGAGTCGCGCCCCGTTTCGGCGGACCGCTACCGCTTTTTCGCTGATTTACAGGCGAACGTGCTGAACGAAAGCGTGCGTTTCGCGTTGGAACAGGCGTCTGCCCAGTGCCGGTACTTCGAGGTGTTGGGCTGCTACAGGAGTACGCCGGGTTCCGTTTCATGAACGGCGGCGCGTTTACCGCCGCGATTATCGGAACCGGCTTGATCGGCGGCTCCTTCGCGTTGGCGCTGCGCGGGTTTAGGGACGCGAAAATCGTGGGCGCGGACGCGGACGGGCGCACGCGGGAAAAAGCCTGCGACGCCTTCGACGAAATTTTCGCCGAGCCTTCCCAGGCGGTTAAAGACGCCGACATAGTGCTGCTGTGCGCCCCGCCCGAAACGGTGCCGGAGATACTGCGGGACTGCGCGGAATTTTTTAAGCCCGGCGCGGTGGTCGCCGACATGTGCGGCGTCAAAAGCGGGCTGCTTGCCCGCGTGGGGGAAATCCTGCGGGAGAAAAAACCGGACATTGACTATATCTCCTGCCACCCCATGGCGGGCAGGGAAGCGGGAGGCTTTGAGCGGGCGGAGGCGGAACTGTTCCTCGGCACGTCGTTTCTGCTGATTCCGGCGGGGGATTGCCGCGAAAGCGCCGAGGCGCTGCTGCGGGAAATGGCTTCGTTTATCGGCGCGAGCCGTATCGAGCGCTGCCCTTCGCCGGCGTATCACGACGGGCTGATCGCCCACGCCAGCCACCTTTGCCATATCAGCGCCGCGGCGCTCTGCCTCAGCATCCCCCCGGGACTTTCGCCCGCGTACACCGGCGGCGCGTGGCGGGACTGCACCCGTATCGCGGAAATCAACGCGGGCTTGTGGAGCGGTTTACTGCTTGAGAACAGGGAACTGACGTTAGAGGCGCTTACGCGGTTTGAAAAAAGCCTGCGTACTTTAAGAACCGCGTTGGACAGCGCCGACGGATCCGGGCTTAAAGCGCTGCTCGAATCGGCGCGGGGCAGGAAACGGGAGGCGGCGGCGTTATGAAGGAACTGCGGGTCAATATCCCCGGCAAGGAATATTCCATCTTCATCGGCGGCGGGATTTTGAAGGAAACCGGGGCAATGCTTCGCCGCGTACACGGGGGGCGCAAAGCGGCGGTTGTCACCGACGAAAACGTGCGCCCGCTGTACGGCGGCGCGGTGGAAAATTCCCTGGGGGAAAGCGGGTTTGAATCTACCGTAATTGCCGTGCCCGCCGGGG
>JAISWA010000236.1 GCA_031271275.1 Clostridiales bacterium
CGGGGAAGATTTGGGGGACGAACTGGTTTTTTTCAGGCGCGGGGAGGGGACGACCGTCGAAGTCCCCATCGTCATGTACCACCTGGTTACGACCAACGGCAGCCTGATAGGCCGCTACGGTATTTCTCCTTCCGACTTGGAGCACGATTTAAAGTATTTAAAGGAAAACGGCTATAAAACCATCGGTATGTCCGATTTAACCGCCTTTGTGTACAAGGGCAGGGCGCTGCCGGAAAAATGCGTGATGCTCACCTTTGACGACGGCAACTCCGGCGATTATTTTTTCCTGTACCCGCTGCTTAAAAAATATGACGCCAAGGCGGTGCTTTCCATTATGGGGAAGCAGACCGACCAGTTTACCGCCGACGCGGAAAAATACCCCGGCGGGAAGTTTCCCAATTTGACATGGCCGCAAATACGCGAGATGTTAAAAGACGGGCGCGTGGAAATCCAGAGCCACGGCTATGACGTGCACAAGCCCGGCGGAAGCGGAAGGCGCGGAGGGGAAACCGCCCAAGCGTACCGCGAGCGGTTTAAGAAGGATATACAGCAGTTGCAGACGCGCTGCAAAGAGGAATTGGGCTGCGCGCCCGACACGTTCACCTATCCGTTGGGGATTATGAGCGACGGCTCGCGGGAAGTGTTGGAGAGCCTCGGCTTCAAAGCGACCCTTTCCTGCACCGAGGGCATGAATTATATTACGCAGGGCGACCCCGACGGTCTTTTCAAATTAAAAAGAGATATCCGCCCCTCGGGACGGACCATTGAGCAAGTGTTGGCGAGAATGGTGCGGAAAAAGCGTTAACGCAGCAGCCGCAGCACCAGTTCCGCGCTCTGGTTGGCTTGCGCGAGCAGCATCACGCCCACCTGCTCAAGGAAGGTTGCCATTGCGAGCTTCATCATTTCCTTCCCCATATCGGCGTCGGTGATACGGCTTTCGGCGGCGCTCAGGTTTTCGCTGCACACGTCGAGCATACTTTTGGTGAACCCGAGCCGGTTCTGCACCGCGCCAATCCTCCCGCGCATGGCGGAAACCGTGTCGAGGGCGCTGTCCACGATACCGATGTACGCGCTTATTTCCGCCCCGCTGCCGGTCATTACGTTTATCTTTGAAGTGCCGTGCCCGTAGCCTATGCCCAGTTTGTCGCTGCTGACGCCGCCGATTCCCACTTCTATGCCCTGCATGGAATTCGCGCCGGTTTGGAACCACAGCCCGTCGCCTTTTAATTTGTTGATTTCCGTATACGTCTCGTGCTCGTTCTCGGCGAGCTTCGCCCCGGCGTACAACTGCCGCGCGAAATCCGCCTGACCCTTCAACCCGTCTATTCCCTTTCCGATTATTTCCGACGCGGAAGCGTCTACCGCGGCAGCCGACGCCCGGGCGGAATTCAAATCCGCAATCGCTTTTTCCGCTTCCGAAATAAATTTCTCCAAGTTTTCCAAGCTGTCAAACGCCGTTTGGTCGAATGGGGGGATATCCATTTCCCCCGCGGGGGAAGCGGCGTCCTTCGCCGCGCTGATTACCGCGTCGAGGGAAGCGCTTTCCGCGAAAAGCCCGCCCATCCTGCTGGAAGGCTCGCCGCCTTGCGCGTCCGCCGCGATTTTTCCGGCGGCGTCCTCCAACGTTTCAAAATTGTCGGCGGTTTCGCCAATCAAGCCCACCGTGCGCGTATTCACGTCGCTCAACATCTGCGATTTGATTCCGCTGCCCGAAAGGCTTCCGTCCAGAAGCCGCATCCCGTTAAACTCCGACTGCGCCGCGATTTGGTCGATTCCTTCGGTCAACTGGTCTATTTCATCCTGTATTTTTTGGCGGTCGGCGGTGCTGTAGTCGTTGGTATCGTTTGCCGCCTGCACCACAAGCTCCCGGATGCGCTGCAACATGTTGTCCACTTCCTGAAGCGCGCCTTCGGCGGTTTGCAGCATACTGATAGCGTCCTGCGTGTTGCGGCTCGCCATGTCGAGCCCGCGTATCTGCGCGCGCATTTTCCGGCTGATGGCAAAACCCGCTGCGTCGTCCTTCGGGTGGGTGATACGGTACCCGGAGCTTAACCGCGCGACAGCGGTTTGCTTCATCAAGCCGATGCCCTGCAAATTCCGGTAAACGTTAAGCGCCATTAAATTGGTGCGAATAACTAAATTGCTCACGGGGCCACCTCCGTATGTTCCGCGTGGGGATGATCAAATCCTTTAACCCAAACAAAATAGCTTGCATCCAACCAACTATATGACAATACCTTTCCGCATCAAGTAACGCTGTGCTTTCGGCAGTACACTGGTATCAATACACGATTCGTTTTGCTTGAAATAGTCAAATATCATTCTTTTTGAAACGTCTGATATGTTCGTCAGAATCTTAAGCGAACTGCTCACAAATTTTTCACCGTCAAATTCCATAAGCGCATAGCGATTTAAGCTTAACCCATTGCACAGAAGCAAATCAAATAACACTGGACCACGAAAATGGCGACTCCGAAGTTCTTCTTCGATTTTTTCCTTATCATCAAGGGGTCTGAGATACGAAGTAGCTATAATGGCGAACTCATATTCTTCTAAGTTTAAAATTTTATAACTGTCCATATATTCGCCTCTCTTTCCTTTACGCGAACAGTCACCGAGACAACTCACAGTAAGATTCTTCAATCAGTCTACACGCCTCGTATATTATGGCTTCAGCCTCCGCCGGGTTCGGCAGACGTCTTGTAGTAGCCAGTGATTGGTCGGTATGAAAAAGCGCATGTCTGTTTCTATTGTAGTATGTATAGCATTTGTTGATGTTACTTACCAAAATAGTATCCCCGATTTCCGCTTCGACGATACTATTGAGAGCAAACTCGCCTGTCTCACATTGGTCGAACATAGAAAATTTCTTTCCGATGCTCTGCCCGCCAAAATCAAACATCTGCTTGATACGACCCTCTAAGGCTCGTAAAGCAGGAAATACCCAAGTCCCATAATCCTTGAACTCCACACGAACCACAATGTGCTTCAAAGCGTCATATAAAAGGTCCTTCAGCAAATCGTCTAAGTTCCCGTAGGACACCTTTAAATATGCGTTAATCAAGGCATTTATTTTTTCCTCTGTAGCCTTATCCTTTGGCCTTACCGTTTCGGCATACACTTTATATCCCGCAAGGAAAGCCTTGACTTCAACATGAAGGCTCATCAAGTATCCTTGAAAGCACAGCTTTTTCTTATGGTCATAATATGTCAGTGTCATTTTATCGCCTATTTCGCTTATATAACTCACAACCAGACCATTATCGCCTTTATCGTCATCAGCCCTCTTGGATACACCTTCCAAGCCGTCAAGATAGTCTTTTAAATCCAAAAAAACGGATTTTTCAATCCCTTCACAGGTAAACCTACCCTGTTCAATATTTAGAAAATTAACGCCGCTTTTAATATATTCCAAAAGCTCTCTGCCGAATGACAAAGACGGCTCTTTATTCACCGGATTTACAGTAATAGTATTATCCTTATTATAATATGCGTCAATCATAACATCTTGACCATTGATAAACAGTGTATATCTAATCTGATGGTTGGCCGGATTAAGCTCTTGTTGTTGCAGACATGAAGCGTCATATCCGCTGTATTTCTGTTCCGCAAATTCATTAAGCCGCTGTAAAAACATCTCTCGGGTTATATGAAACCCTTTATTTTTAGCCATTCCATTCACTACTCCTTACCTTATATACTCGTTCATCCTTGTCCGAAAAAACGCCGATAACAAATGATTCCATTTTCACGTCGTAGTAGGCCTTTAACTGTCGTATGTGCTTAATAGGCAATTTTTCAGCTTTCCATTGTACTTTCGCCCATCTAAACAATTCTTCATCTGTAATGATTAATCCATTTTCCAGTAGGATGTTTAGGTTGACCCCCGCTGTCTTACCTTTTACGATAGAAAATATATCATTGACCGATTTATCAATTTCTTGGTTTGACTCCGTCAACGGTTCCAGATTTGAAGTTCTGCTCAAGTCTTTGCCGGTTTTATGAAGTGCCGCTTTAGCAAAACGGTCTGCCTCCTCATTAAAAATGTTACCGGTATGCGCGGCTACTTTTACGAAAGTGATATTTATTTGCTTTTTCATTTTATCCGCATACTCGGCGTAGGATTTGGTCAAATGCGTTTTGGCTTTCCATTGTCCGGTAGCCCACATTTCAATACCCGCATAATCATAATATAATCGTAGACTTTTTTTGTTATGTCTATTAGTAAACAACATGGCGTACATAGCCGCTTTCAGTTCACCGGCTACGTTACGAAGCTCAGACACAACAGGATTGTTCTCGGAATTGCTGTATACTATCTTTTCGCCGTCTACGAACAAAATAACCGCGTAGCTGTATTTATTAAGCACTTCGCTGTAACTGCCATCAATATACGCCACAATCTCGTCGGGATTATTAGTTTCTGTTTCGGGCGTTTTTATGGTATTGCCATACATATAATCCTCTGCTTGTTCTAATGTGGTAAATGACTTATAAACTGCATTGGGAAAACCAATAACGCTTTTTTTGCATTTCTCCCAACTATCAAAAATCCCTGTTTCCCTGCCGGCTTTAACTGCGTAAAATTTCTTCATCACCATTATGACCCCCAACAATCCCACAACATTCTTGGGTCTATTTTAAATACCCTTTTGCCCCTATATAGGATTATAAATTCTCAAACCCACCAATCGTTACACATAGTAGCAAAACTAAAATCCCCAACCGTGGTCAGTATATCATAGGTTAAAAATTTTCACAGGATAACCTACAGAAAGGGAGGACTCAAAGCGGCACCTTTTCTGACCGCCATGAAGTGACGCCCTACCCCTGATACGCCGCGAAATCCATCATCACTTTCACGAACCCCGCCTCTGACAGCGCCTGCGCCGCTTCGGCGGGGTACTGCTTCACCGTGAGCCGTTTTTTCTCCGGGAACAATCGCTTTTCCGTATACTCCTCCATAAACAGGCGCAGGGCGCGGGGCAGGGATTCGCCGTCAAACACGCGGAGCGCCTGCCCGTACCGCTCGAACGCCGCCACCGGCGCGCCCTTGCGCAGCGCCGCCGCCGTTCCCGGCACGCAGAGGAAAGCGCGGCCCGCGTCGTGGGGGAAAAATTTCCCCCAAGTCTGCGCCGGGTCGGACGCGGCAAGCCAGACCGTGTTGTCCGGCGGGTTTTCCAAAGCGGGTACCGCCGCGGCGTAGTCCTCCTCCCGGATAAACTGCGCGCCGGACAACCCCTCCACGAAATACCCGCGCCTTGCGCGGCCCGTATATTCCCAAACGCGCAATACCGAAAGGGCAAGCGCCCAGTTTAAACCGGAAGCGGCGGCGGTTTCCCGGCACAGCACCACCCATTGGGCGAACGCGCGGGTAATTTCCTGTTCAAGGGAAGGGGTTTTGACGGGGCGGACCAAATCCCACCTGCCGGCGGTCATGGTGCGCACCCGCGCCCCCACCCGCCGCTTAACGGAACGCTTTTGGATTTTTCCCTTGTCGAGCCAATTACGTACCGGGGTGAAGCTGTCGGAGTATACCAACCCCTTTTCCATCAGCGAAACCAAAATATCGTAAACGGGTTCTTCGCTGCTCGCCGCCGTTTCCAACGCGGTGATAAAACTCGCCCCCCGCTTGCGTAAAATTTCATACACCCGGCGCTCACCGCCCGTTAAGGTTTCCGCCGCCCCGGACAAGTCATAGTCCCAGTCCATATCGGCGGCGGGCAAAAATTCCAACGCGAACGCGCCGCCGTCCTCCCGCAGTTTCCAAAACCATTCCCCTTCGGAAAGCAGCGCATCCAACATAGCCGCCCGGTAATGCCTCACCCTCGCGGGCAGCAGCGCGCCTTCCCACAGCGCGGGCGGGAACGCGCTTCCCCGCAGCGAGGCAAAAGCCGCGCTTAACTGTTCGCCCGGCGGCGCCGATACCCGCAGCCTGTGGGCAATCAGCGCTGCGTAAGCCTGCGGCGGCTGCGTTTTTATCTGCCCGCGCCGGGCGGCGACGGTTTCGCGCCGGGCGTATTCGTACAAATCCGCGTGGTAATATACGCCTCCGTCCGCCACCGCCTCCCCTGACGCTTCAAGCGACGCCAGCACTTGCGCGGCTTCGTCCACCGTCCAACGGTAACGTTCCGCGAGCGTGGCGGCGCTGTGCGCCCCCCGGTAGCGCAGCATTCGGCGGACGACGGTCTTCCGCGCGGGACAAGGGACGGCGTTCGCCGTATCGTCAGTGGGGGAACATAGCGCGGCTTCATATAAATCCCTATGCTCCGCCGCGATCCAAAGACCCGGTTCGATATACAGCGCCCTGCCCTGCGCCGCCAAATTTTCAAACCACTCCGCGGGGACCGGAATAAAGCCCGGCGGGGTAGGCCCGGCGTTTCGCCCCTGAACGTATTCCGGCGGCGCGTTGATTTCCTCCGCCATCACGTCCCCCTCCGTCATCAGCAGGGAATGCAGCTGCTTTTCGTCCTCGGGGCGCTTTTTGCGTTCCGACGCCCGGGCAAGCTGCTCGGAAGCCGGTTTAAGCTTTTGCACGTCCTTTAGCGCCTGCGCGGCGGCTTCCCCGATATTACGCGTACCGGGGAAATAGTTGTACATGAACGCGCTTTCCGCTTCCCGGCGCAGGGGTAGCGACATGGGCGAGGGTTCTTCTAATCGAAGCTCGCGCAGGGCGATGCTTCCGCTTTGTATTTGCGCAAGCACCGTGATAAGCCCGGGCAAATCCCAGTAGTCCTCCGCGCATTCGCGCTTGGTTTCCCGTATAAGCGGGTGGTTGTCGTCCCGGATGACCGCGTTAAGCATTTCCGAAGCGCGCAGCCGCTGCACCCAAAGGGGGTTGCGCTTGCCGGAGCGCACGCCCATCATCAGCGCCCGCCCCGCGTTGTACCGGAACGCCATGTTGAACAGCGGCGTCGCGGGCAGCGCCGCTTCCAAAATACCGCGCGCCGTGGAGGGCAAGATCGTTTTCAGCAGCCCCTCCGGCAGTTCCCGCCCGCCCCGCGCCATCAGCAGAACCCCGTCGTCGTCGTCAAAAACGCTCACGTCGGTCCCGGTAATGCGTTGGGCGGCTTCCTGCAAAAGAATCGCCAGCGGCGCGTTCACCTGCTTCCCGTATACGGAATGTATCATCACCTGGCGGTCGCCCGCTTTGTCGCGGAAATGTTCCGCGATAACCGTTCTGTCGTCGGGCAGCGCCCCCGTGGCTTCAAGCTGCCGGAGGATTACCCCGGCGGTGTTGTCCGCCATCGCTTCGTCAAGGCCCATGCCCCGCAGTATTTTTATAATGCCGTCCCGGTTCCCCGCCCCGGTCATCTCCCGCATTTTTTTGCCGAAAGCAAGCCCGGTGCTCAGCCTGCGGGACGCCCGCGCGTTGCGCCAGAAAGGCGGCTGCGCGCCTTCGGGGGTGGACTGGGCGACGAAAACGGCGTCTTTGTCCATGGCGGAAATTTTCCACGCGAAAGCGCCGAGGGTGAATTTATCCCCCACCCGCGCCTCAAAGACAAATTCCTCGTCGAGCTCGCCGATTTTTACGTTGTTTTCCGTTTTAACGGCAAACTGCCCCGTGTCGGGGATGGTCCCGCCCGCCGAAACCGCGAGCATCCGGCTGTAGGCGTCGCCCTCCGCCCGCCCGTGTATACGGTCGTACAAAATACGCGGCCGCGCGGGAAGGTCGCGGGCGTGTTCGTAATCCCCGGCGAGCATTCGCAGTACGGATTTTATGTCTTCAACGGTAATTTCAGAGAAGGGATATGCCCGGGAGGTGAGGGCGAGTACGTCTTCCTCCGTGTAACTTTCCACGGCGCTCATGGAAACCAGATGCTGCGCGAGCACGTCGAGGCACAGGCGGGGCGGGCGCAGCTTTTCGATGCCGCCTTCCGAAGCCACGGAAGCGGTCAGCCCGCAGTACAAGCCCTCCGCCTGGGTGCGCGGGTACAGGTGCATCACGCTTACGCGGCCGGGGTTATGCCCCGCCCGCCCCAGTCGCTGCAACAGGCTGCTGACGGATTTCGGGTACGCGATTTGAATTACCTTGTCGATTTCGCCCACGTCGATGCCGAGCTCCATGGACGAAGTGGCGACGAGCAGCCGCAGGTTGCCCGAGCGCAAATCCTCCTCCGCCTCCTGGCGCTGTTCCCGGGAAACGCAGCCGTGGTGGGTGCGGGAAAAGTTTTCCCCCGCCAGTTGGTTGATGTGGTACGCGAGACGCTCCGCGTACATGCGCCCGTCCGTGAACACGATAACGCTTCTCGCGCCATAGCACTGTTCGTACACCGCCCGGGCAAGCTCCGGCCAGATATTCCCCTGTGGGAGCAGGCGCATGTTTTCCACGGGCGCGTTGACTTCGATGCGGATTGCTTTCTTCATGTTTGGCGCGGCTATGGTCACCGGGGAACCGTCCCCCGCCAGGTATTCCGCCGCCACAGGCAGCGGCTGTATGGTGGCGGACAGCCCCACGCGCTGCAGCGGCTTGCCGCAGAGTTTGTCCAACCGCGCGAGGCTCAGCGTTAAATGGGCGCCGCGCTTGGCGTCGATTAAGGCGTGCAGCTCGTCGATAATCACCGCCCGCGCCGTCTTTAACATTCCCCTGCCGGAAACGCTGGTGAGCAGCAAATACAGGGACTCGGGCGTGGTGATTAAAATATGCGGCGGGTTCTTGACCATCTTTTGGCGTTCGTAACCCGGGGTGTCGCCGGTGCGCACCGCGACGCGTATTTCGTTGGCGAAGCCGTTGTCTTCCCGTATGCCGTACAGCGGCCTGTGCAAATTCTCGCGGATATCCCCCGCCAACGCTTTAAGGGGCGAAATATAGATCAGGCGCAGTTCCTTTTTTAATGACCCGCTTCGGGCTTCCGCCTTCAGCCGGTCGATGAAAACCAAAAACGCCGACAGGGTCTTGCCCGTGCCGGTGGGCGCGGACACGAGCGCGTGCCCGCCCGCCGCAATCGCGGGCCAGGCGGCTTCCTGCACGGGCGTGGGCGCGCCGAGGGTTTCGGAAAACCATTTGCGGGTGGAGGGGTGGAAAATTTCAAGAGAGGGGGAGGGCATGAAACACCGTCTTTATGATTCCGCGCTTAAACGCTGCGAAGATAGCAGTGTCAGAAATTTCTTGCCTTATAACCGCTTCATTTGCGTCGTTGGGATTTGCCCTGTAAGCTTCAAGTTTTTGGCGAAACCAAGACAATTCATTGCTGAGTTTATTTTTTAACTGCTGACAGGAATACTTTTTCATATCCGTATTTTGCCCGTTATACACCGCGTTTAACAGATCAATCGTAATATCCGTATCCCTGCCGCCGCTGATCTTTCGGACTATCACTTTTTCCCGCAATTCTTCGTCAAGATCAAGGGACAGGTCAATCAATGCTTCCGGGTCTACTTTTGTAGGGTCAATAATGCCGTTGTATTTGTCCAATTTGGTGTTGTTGCAGTGATAACAGGCCAGCAGTAAATTGTTCCAGTCATACTTCAAAGCCGCGTCATTTTCATGTGAAATCCGGTGTTCCACATTCGGCGCGGTATGTACGGAATCCTCGCATAGGTAACATTTACCGCGGCAATCCTCGACAATCATTTGAAAAACAATCCCGCCGCGATAATCTTCTTCCCGCGTTATCGTAACGCCCTCTGGCAGGGGTCTTTTGTTTATCTTAATCATTTTCTCCTTTTGTCCTCCATTGTACGGAACGCCAGATATAATTCCTTCGACGCGGGCGGAACCAGTTGGAGGGTGGAAATTAACTGTTGAAATTCAATTTTTTCGGTCTCGGATAGCCATTCGCCGGACGATTCTTTACTATGCAGTTCCCGATAACGGTTAAAGATTTTTTTCATTTCGTCGGAATACTGCCCCTCGTTCAAAAACCCTTCCACTACGGCTTCATAAGAATAAATGCCCGGGTTTTCAAGGCGCTCTTTTGTCTCCAAATCAAAAACCACCGCGTTACTCAAAGATGAAATAACGAACGGCGAGTGTGTTGAAACAATAAACTGAACATGGGGGAACATTTTCGTCAGAAACGGAAGTACGCGCTTTTGCAATTCGACATGCAGGTGCGTTTCGATTTCATCAATCAGCACAATCGCGGGGCGGTCGTATTCCACTATCGCGTCGGAACTTTCAAACCGCATTAACAGTTCCATGTAAATGTCGAGAAACGCGGCGTAACCGTCCGACATCTGGTGCAGACCAAACGGCTCACGCCCGGGCATTACGATTTGAAAAGCAAGATTTTTTGTGTCGCGGCGAAGCGCAAGCTCGCTGCATTCATAAATATTGCAGAGTGCGGAGCGAAAATTATCAAACCATTTTTGCAGGTTGGCTTCCAGTTTTTTGTTGTTTTCGCTTTTTGCGCCGTAGAGACTATAGTCAAAATAAATAATATAGCTTAAAAAAGATTTACTCGCGTTTCTTGTTATAATCGTTTTACCTTCAATATTAATAGGTTCAATCGATTTGGGTAAATCATATTTTTTACGGCTTGTTGGAATATAGACGAAGGTAAAATCTAAATAATTAGCGATAACTTCAGAAAGCGAAAAATCAAGCATTGCGTTGCCAACGGCGTATGCGCTAAGCGCATTATTTGCGTCTTCATCCTTAAAAGTTATACCGTGAGAATTCCGGTAAATCTTCTGTTGCGTAAGTATCTTTTCCAATAGCGCTTCTAACAGGCTTGTCTTTCCGCTTCCGTTCTTTCCCGTGAGTATCAGGTGCTTACGCTCTGTATCGGATATTATAATGTCCAGATTTTCTAAATGTCGCAATCGCTCCAGATGGATTTTTGTTATGAATACGTCTTTCATCTCCTATTCCTCCATTTCGCTCGGCTCAATACAGTATAAATATACCACAAGTTATTTAAAAAATGCGCCGCAACAGCAGTACAAAGCGGCTATTTTTGAAAATCCACAGCCGCTTTTGCTAACGAGAAAATTGATGTCCAATTTAGCGTGACGTCTTATAACTCCACCGCCACCACCGTATCTGTTTCATCCGGCAACACGGGGTCGTCGCTTACGTGGACAAATACGTTGTCGTAGTGCGCCGTGCGGAAGTCGTTTACGCAGGGCAGTTCCGCCCCGGTTTCCAGAAGCCTCACGCTTTTGATTGCCTCTTTGGGAATGCCGGGCAGCGGAAGAAGCCCTACCGTGTTCTCCGTAATATGAAAATAGTAGGTCTTGCCGCCGCCGGGCCGTTTGCGCAGGGTGACCCTGCCGAAGTCCGGCTTGGCTATATCCGCCGCGCCGCAGCCGTACACGCTCTCGCCGTTCTTCTTTATCCATTTCCCCACTTCGCCCAGTATACGGACGGACTCGCCCGGTATGCGGCCCCGGGCGTCCGGACCTACGTTTAACAGCAGGTTCCCGCCCTTGCTCACGCATTCCGCCAACTTGCGGATAATCATTGACGGGGGTTTGAACAGGCGGTCGTTTTGGTGGTAGCCCCAGTTGTTGTTCATGGTGACGCAGGCTTCCCACAGAACGGGCTCGCCTTTGCGGTTGCGCATCCCTTCGGGCGGGAGCAGCTGCTCGGGGCTGACGAAGTCGCCCGCGTACTCCTTCGGCTCGTCCCCGAGCCGGGAGCTTTGGTGGGCGACCTCCAACCGGTTGTCGATAAGGACATGGGGCTGAAGGCTTCGCGCCATCCGTACCAAATCCGTCGCCCGCCACCTCTCGCCCGTCATATCGTCATAGGAAAAATCAAACCACAGCAAATCCAGTTTCCCGTAATTAGTGCACAATTCCCGCACCTGACGGTGCATATATTCGAGATACCCGTCAAAGTTGTGCTGCCTGCCCTTATACGCCTCATTTTCGCGCATGGGGTGGTAGGGGTCGCCGTAATGGGGGTAATCCTCGTGGTGCCAGTCCAACAGGGAATAATACAGCCCGACTTTTAACCCTTCCGCCCTGAACGCCTCTAAATATTCCCGCACCAGGTCGCGCCCGGCTTTGGTGTTGGTGGCCTTGTAACCGGTATAGGCTGAGTCGAACAGGCAAAAGCCGTCGTGATGCTTCGCGGTCAGCACCGCGTATTTCATGCCGGCGTCTTTCGCTATCCGCGCCCATTCCCGCGGGTGGTAATCCACGGGGTCAAACATGTCAAAATATTTTTGATAATCTTCGTTGGAAACCCGCTCCGCGCTCCGCAGCCACTCGCCTTTGGCGGGTATGGCGTATAGCCCCCAGTGGATGAACATGCCGAAGCGGTCATGCTCAAACCACTGGATTCTTTCCCTGTAGGCGTTCCAGTCGTACATCTCAGCCGCTCCTTCGTTGAGGATTCTTCGCTTCGCTCAGAATGACAAAAAAAACAAAATGACAAAAACAAAATGTCCGCAAAACGGTTTACACGCTAAGCGCAAACACTTCCGCCACGGCTTCCCCGCCGTAAGCTTCGCAGGGCGCGGGCCGCCCGATATTAACCGCGACGCCGCCCTCCACGGTTTCAAAGGGAAGGGTTTCCCCCGTCGTCATGTTGACAACCGATTTCACTTTTTTATCCGTATAAGGTATCACCGCGCCGGTAACGGCGGGGTCGTCGTTGAGCCAAAAGGCGAACACTTTGTTTTCTTCCGCTTTTTGGGTAAAGGCGAACCCATTCGCCGTGTAGGGCGGGCAAACCCGCGTGCCGTACACCGCGTCTCCGTACTGTTTAAGCCACGCGCCCATTTCCGCCATGCGCGTCAATGCCGGGCCGGGCAAGCGCCCGTCGGGCTGCGGCGCTACGTTAAGCGCCAAGTTGCCGCCTTTGGCGCAAATGTCAATCAGCAGCCGCAGCAGTTGTTTGGCGGGTTTATAGTCATCGTCATAGGAATAGGCGAAGCCCCTGCCCATGCTTACGCAGCTTTCCCACGGCACGAAAATAGGCGCGGCGGGGACGCTCTGCTCGGGGGTTATGTAATTTTCGCAAACGCCGCCCACGGTGCGGTCGGCGGACAACAGCCACGGCTGCACCCGGCGGGCTTTTTCCATCAATTCCTCAATGCGTATGTCCTGCCCGTTGTCGCGGCGCACCCAGCCCCCGTCGAACCATAAAATATCGATTCTGCCGTAATCCGTCACCAGTTCCATCACCTGATCGTGGGTAAACCGGACGAATTTTTCCCAAAGTTCGGGCTTCTCCTCCGGAACATAAGACGGCCCCCGGGAAGTGAATTCCCCTTTAAACTGCCCCTTTGCCCAATAATACGGCACGTTCCAGTCCGCCTTGGAAAAATAGGCGGCAATCCCCAACTTCCGGCGGCGGAACGCCTCGAACACGTTGGAAACCACATCCGCCCGTTTGCTGACGGAAAAGGGGCAGTCCCGGTTGGTGATTTTATAGTCCGTAAACTTAGTGTCCCACATGCAAAAGCCGTCGTGGTGCTTGGTGGTAAAAATCAGATACTTAAAGCCGCCGTCCTTTGCGGCGTCCGCCCATTTGTCCGGCTCGAAGCGAACGGGGTTGAAGGATTTGTTCAAATCCACGTACTGCCTTTTAAAAGCTTGGGAATCCACGTCCCAGTCCACGCCGTCGCGGCTCCAGTCCGAATCCTGGTCGCTCATCGCCCAACTCTCCACGATGCCCAGTTGGGAATACGCGCCCCAGTGCATCATCAAAGCGAGCTTTTGGTCCTTAAACCATTCGAGCCGCTGCAGCGTAACCGGGTCGGCGGGCGGGACGTACTGCTCCTCCGCCAGGCAGCCGTGGGCTCCGTTTAGTACATTGTCCATTTTTTTTGTCTCCTATCTGAAAATCACCTTCGGTTGGATCAGGATTTCCTCATAATCCGCCTCGGGGTTTTCGATACGGTAAAGCAACTGGTTGATCAACCGCCGCCCCAACATGCTTTTCTGCACGCGCACGGTGGTGATGTTGGCATACTCTAACATAAACTCCTTGGAATCGTCGAACCCGGTAATGATGACACGCTCCAACGCCTTGGGGTCCATCTTCCTTAAAAGGTTGAGCACGATAAACGCGGTGTAGTCGTTGACGCATACCAAGGCGTCCGGCAGCTCCGCCAGGCTGTGAAGATAATCCGCCACGTCCGTTTCCGGGTTATCGCTCAGGGGCTTTGTAAAGGAGAAAGCCGGGTCGGGCTTAACCCGGCTTTTTTCGCAGGCGGAAAGGAACCCGTCGTAGCGCATACGGTTGGTGCGCGCGTAATGGATGTCGCCGATGAAGCCCAACCGCTTGCGCCCCTTTTGAATCAGGTCTGCGGTGACGCGCTCCACGGCGGCGCGCCCGTCGATCAGCAGCAAATCCCCTTGCAGGTCCGCCACGCCGAGCTGCGGCGCGGTGTCGTAGAACACCTTGGGCAGCGGCACCCGGCTTAACTTTGCCAACAGCTCCGTATCATAGATATTGACCACGATAATCCCGTTGGTTTTCGCGGAGGGGGCGGTTAAAAACGCTTCCGGCGAAAAGGGGTGCGACGCGCTGTAGGGCAGGTAGTTCAACCCGATTTTTTGTTTGTTTAAGTCCACCGCCAACTGGTCTATGATGCTCATCCAAAACATGGACGTTTCCACCCTGCGCATAATGACCGTTATCTGCTTGGGCTTCGCGTTTGGCGCGACGAAAATTTCCTTATGTTCTTCCTGGAACAGCGCCACCGCTTTATGCACCCGCTCCGCCGTCTCCGGCGCCACGCCCCCCTTGCCGTTCAGCACCTTCCAAATCGTCACGCGGGAAAGTTTCAGCGACTCCGCCAGTATCTGCATGGTTAACTTCTTCATCTTATTCTTTCCCCCTCGGGTTTAACATTACGGCATTTAACGGTTCAGCGCCGGCGTTAATTCGATTAAAAGCGGCGGTATTGTTATTTTTCACAATTTATTTTGCAATAACGGCGTATAGTTGTCAAGTTTACCGGTTTAACCCGGTTTAAACTTTGCGCTTGACAGGGCATTTTCCACAATCTATACTGTGACCGTAGGGCTTACCTTTGCCGCATGTCAAAATTCGCGGCTGTCGCCGGGTCAATTTATTTAACATATGTTAACTAAATGTTAAATCCGGCGGTTTATTTTTAACTATCTTTAAGGGAGGACTGTACATGAAGAAACGAATCGCAATGCTCTTGGCGTGCGTGTTGGCGCTCTCGCTGTTCGCCGGGAACGCCG
>JAISWA010000262.1 GCA_031271275.1 Clostridiales bacterium
ATATAGGGGTACGACTTGTCGTCTTTAAGGCGGACATTGTACTTGGGGCGGTGCAGCTTAATCAGGTTGCACTCGAGGATGAGCGCCTCGATTTCATTTTCCGTCACGATGTACTCGAACGTGCGGATGTTGCTGACGAGGTAATAGGTTTTCGGGTTCTGCTGCGCCGACGCCTGAAAATAATTCCGCACGCGGTTATGCAGGTCAACGGCTTTGCCCACGTAGATAACCGCGTCGTTTTCGTCCTTCATAATATAGACGCCGGGGCGGTTGGGGATTTTTTTTAATTCCTCGGAAACGTTAAACATGGGGCGGGGCTGCCTTTCTTATAAGGTGAACGCAAAAGCATTATACCATTCTTCCGGGCGTCGATAGCGCAATGATTGAATCTGGCAATGGAAATAACCTATACTGCGGCATAGCACAAGCTTACGAGAAAGCGGAGGTTATTATGGTACGAAAATGGTTTAATGCATTCACGGCGGGTTTGTTGGTACTGGCAACGGCAGTTGGCGGAAGCCGGACGGCGCTCTATCTTTTTCCGCCCGGAGCGTGTAAACTGTGGGGCGTTTGCTTAATTTTAAAATTTAAAGGAGAAATTTATGGTCTCATTTACCAATTATCTATGGGTGATTTTCATTTCCATGCTGCCGGTTATCGAGCTGCGCGGCGCGATACCCGTGGCGGCGGGCTTCGGGATCAACCCGGCGGTGGCGTACATAATCTGCGTGCTCGGGAACATGCTGCCTATTCCGTTTATACTGCTGTTTATCAAGCACATTTTCGCGCTGCTGAAAAAGGTTCCGCTGTTCGGCAAGCTCGTGGATAAGTTGGAGAACAACGCCTTTAAAAAAATGGAAAAGGTGGATAAGTACAGCTTCTGGGGGTTGGCGATTTTCGTGGCGATACCGCTGCCGGGTACCGGCGCGTGGACGGGCGCGCTTATCGCCGCGCTGCTCGATATGAAAATAAAAAAATCCCTGCCGGCGATATTTCTCGGCGTGGTAATCGCGGGCGCGGCGGTGACGCTTATCACCACGGGCGCGATCGCCGGGGCGGGGGTTCTTAAAGATATATTCTTTATACACTAACTAAACTATTTAATGAAGGAGCATCCCCGTGAACATCTTCGACCGCCTCATCGCTCGCGTCATTGAAACGCGCAACCCCACCGCCGTCGGGCTTGACCCTCGCCCGGAGTACATTCCGGACTTTATCACGAAAAACGCTTCCCAACATTTTTCAGACCCCTTCCAAGCCATTTCCCACGCGGTTTTTCTCTTTAACAAATCCCTGATCGACGCGCTTTACGACATCGTCCCCGCCGTCAAACCGCAAGTCGCATTCTATGAACTATACGGCGCGCATGGTTACGACTGTTACCTTAAAACGGTCCGTTACGCGAAGGGAAAGGGCCTGTTCGTAATCGCCGACGCGAAACGGAACGACATCGCGTCTTCCGCGCAGGCATACGCCGACGCGCACATCGGGCGGGTCGCCCTAAACGGACAAGCCCGCGCGCTGTTCGACGCGGATTTTGTGACGCTTAACCCGTACCTCGGGCGCGATTCCGTCGAGCCGTTTCTGGAAGCCGCGCGGGAATACGACAAAGGCGTGTTCGTCCTCGTTAAGACTTCCAACACCGGTTCCGGCGACATTCAGGATATAGACACGCCTGACGGGAAAATTTACGAAATCGTAGCGGAAAAGGTAAAGGCGTGGGGCGGCGAACCCGGCAAGTACGGCTATAACCGGGCGGGCGCGGTGGTGGGGGCGACGCACCCGGCTCAGGCCGAAGCGCTGCGGGCGCGTATGCCGAACACATTCTTTCTGGTGCCGGGCTACGGCGCGCAGGGGGGAACGGCGGCGGGCGCCCGCAAGAGTTTCCATAAAAACGGCCTTGGGGCAATCGTCAACAATTCCCGGGGAATAATCGCCGCGCATACGAAACCCGGCTGCCCCCATACCGGGGAGGGTTTTGCGCTGGCCGCGCGGGAAGCCGCCATAAAAATGCGGGAGGATTTGGGATTTAACTATGAAGACTGTCAATGAAGGTATTATTTTGCGCAATGAATTGCTGACCAATAACCCCGCCCCTATTTACGACATGTACATTTTAGCGCCAAAGATGTTTGAAAACGCCGGGCCTGTGCGCCCGGGCCAGTTTGTGATGCTGTACACCGGGAAAGGCGAAATGCTGCTTCCCCGGCCCATAAGCATATGCGAGGCTTTTTCGGACGAAACGGTCCGGTTGGTGTATCAGGTGGCGGGGCAGGGGACGGAGTATTTTTCGTCGTTGGAAGAAGACGCCCGTATAGGAATCAACGGACCGCTCGGGAACGGGTTTGCCGTCGAAGGTCAGGATAGCCCCCCGGCTGAGAACCGCGTCCATTTCTTAATCGGCGGGGGCATAGGCGTGCCTCCGCTGCTTTCGTTGGCGAAAGAAATCCATTTGCGCGGCGAAAAGGCGGTCGCCGTGCTCGGTTTCCGCGACGAGCCTATTTTAATAGAAGATTTTAAAGAATACTGCGACGCGGTTCATATCGCGACCGACAGCGGTAAACACGGCTTCCGGGGCAACGCGGTTCAGTTGCTTAATAATATTTTAAATGAACAGGCGTATCTCTACGCCTGCGGGCCGCGCCCGCTGTTAAAATCCCTCTGCGAATGGGCGGACGAACGGGGCTTGCCCTTGCAAATTTCTATGGAGGAACGCATGGCTTGCGGTATCGGCGCGTGCGTCGGCTGCTCGGTTAAAATAAAGAGCGATTATGTGGCTTATAAGCGCGTCTGCGCCGACGGTCCGGTGTTCTTTGGAAACGAGGTGGTGTTTTGAATCTGCGGACGAACCTCGCCGGGGTGGTGTTGGAAAACCCCGTGATGAACGCCTCCGGCACTTTTTCCCGGGAAAGCGCGGAATACACCGACGTTAACAAAATGGGGGCGGTGGTGACCAAAGGGGTTTCGTTGGAACCGTGGTCCGGCAACCCGCCGCCGCGTATCGCGGAGACACACGGCGGCATGTTAAACGCGGTGGGGCTGCAAAACCCGGGGGTGGAATATTTCCTGCGGGAAGAACTGCCCTTCTGGAAAAAATTCCACACAAAAATAATCGTCAACATCGTGGGCAAAACGCCGGAGGAATATATGGCGGTGGCCGAGCGCCTGCGAGATGCCGACGTGGATATGCTTGAGCTGAACATCTCCTGCCCCAATATAAAGGAAGGCGGCATCGCCATCGGTACCTGCGCGAAGCAGACGGAGCGCGTGACTTCCGCCGTAAAAAACGCCGCGAAGCAACCGCTCATCGTAAAGCTAAGCCCCAACGTAACCGACATCGTGGAAATCGCGAAAGCGGCGGAAGCCGGGGGCGCGGACGCGCTTTCGCTTATCAATACCCTGCTTGGAATGCGCATTGACGTGAAGACGCGGCGTCCGTTGCTTGGGAATATTTTCGGCGGGCTGTCCGGTCCGGCAATCAAGCCGGTCGCGCTGCGGATGGTTTATCAGGTGTGCGGAGCGGTAAAAATTCCGGTGATTGGAATGGGCGGGGTTTCCAACGCCACGGACGCGTTGGAGTTTCTCATGGCGGGCGCTTCGGCGGTGGCGGTCGGCAGCGCGAATTTTACAAATCCCCGCGCAATTGATAGTATTATTAAAGAACTTGCGGCATTTTGTGTTGATGAAGTCAGAGGCGCGGCAAGAATTTAAAGGAGGCGCGGTTATGGAAGCTGAAAGAGTGGCGTTTATCTTAAAGGAAACGGAAGCGCTGTTGGAAGGGCATTTCATTTTAACCTCGGGGCGGCACAGCAACCAGTACATGCAATGCGCCAAGATTTTGCAGTACCCGGAGTACGCGGAGGAAATGGGGAAGGGCATTGCCGACCTGTACGCGGACGAGAACATAGACGTGGTCATCGGTCCTGCCACGGGCGGAATTATTTTAGCCTACGAAGTCGCGCGGTTATTGAAGGCGCGGAACCTGTTCGCCGAGCGCGAAGCCGGGAAAATGGTTTTGCGGCGCGGGTTTACGCTGCCGAAAGACGCCCGCGTGTTGGTGGTGGAAGACGTAATCACCACCGGCGGAACGGTGCAGGAAGTGATTGACCTCGTGAATTCCCTTAACGGCCATGTGGTTGGCGTCGCGGTATTGGTAGACCGCGGCATGGGCGTCGTTGACTTTGGCGTCCCGCATAAATCGCTGTATACTTCCAAAGTAATTTCCTGGAGCCCGGACGAATGCCCCCTGTGCAAAGAGGGGAAAACTCCGGCGGTCAAGCCGGGCAGCAGGGGATTAAGGTAAACCTCGCGTTTTTTGAAATTTGACAGCTCGCCATCAAGTAATTATACTGTATACAGTATTTTTACTTGATATGTTGCTGCCCTTTGGAGGCCGTAATGCCGGACACGCAAACCCGGTTCGATTTGGAAAAAATACAGCGCATGAACCTACTGTACGATTTTTACGGCGAACTGCTCACGCCCAAGCAAAGCGCGTATTTAACCATGTATTATATGGACGACCTCTCCCTTGGGGAAATTGCGAAGCACAACGGCATCACCCCGCAGGCGGCGGCGGATTTGATTAAGCGTACCGGGGCGCTGCTTGAGCAATACGAAAAAAAGCTCGGGCTTATCCAAAAACACGCCGGTAA
>JAISWA010000001.1 GCA_031271275.1 Clostridiales bacterium
CGGAACTGGAAAAGGTAAAAACCTTGGTAAAAGAAGAAATGGAAAACGCGGCGGCGTTGGACGCGCCGTTGGTCGCGGAGGTGCACGAGGGCGTGAACTGGTATGAAGCGAAGTAAGAAGGGCTTATATCCGCGCCGCGTTATCGGTCTTACGGGAAATTCCGGCGGCGGCAAGACGGCGGCGGCGGAAATCTTGGCGGGGCGGGGCGGTTATATCATAGACGCGGACGAGCTCTCCCACGGTGCCATAAAACGCGGAAAACCCGCGTATGATGAAATCGTGGGCGCTTTCGGCGACGGGGTTTTGTCCGGCGGGGAAATCGACCGCAGGAAGTTGGGCGAAATCGTGTTTAACGACGAGCCCCGGCTGAAAGCCCTGGAGGAAATCATCCACCCCCGGGTTACCGGAGAAACCCTCGCGCGGCTGACAGACCCTGAAATCATGACAAGTTACCCCTTTGTGGTAATAGACGCGCCGCTGTTAATCGAGGCGGGTATGAATAGGCACTGCGATTACGTTTGGGTGGTGACGGCGCCCCGGCATGTGCGGGAAGCGCGGATTATGGAGAGGGACGGGCTTTCCGGCGAGGCTGCCGACCGGCGTTTGTCGTCCGGCTTCCGCGACGAGGGCTGGCTTGAAAGCCACGCCGACGCGGTCATAAAAAACGACGGGGATTTAAAGGATTTGGGTGAAAAAATTACGCGCCTGCTTGAGGCAACCCTTCGGTCAAAGCAATATGTTTAAACGTGCCGCGGGTTTTATCATCGTAGCGGTAGCGCTTGCGGCGGTTTTGTTCGCGGGCGTGGCTGCCTATTACCCCGTTAAATATATGGAAGAAATACAAAGATACAAAGACCGGTTCGACCCTGCCTTTATTTGCGCGGTCATCCATACGGAGAGCAAGTTCCGCCCGGAAGCGCGTTCCGGTAAAAACGCGGCGGGTTTGATGCAGCTTACCGAAGCCACCGCGAGTTGGATGGCTTCCGACATGGGCATGGAAGACTTCACCGGGGAAAAAATTTACGAGCCGGAAACCAACATCGCCATAGGCTGCCACTTCCTAAACTGGCTGATGAACCGGTATGAAGGCGACACGCGGCTCGCGCTGTGCGCGTATAACGCGGGGCAGGGGAATGTGGACCGCTGGCTTGCCGACGCCCGTTACTCCAAGGACGGCGAAACGTTGGACGCCGTGCCGTTCCCGGAGACCGGCGCGTATCTGAAACGCGTGGAATTCAGTTATAAGGTGTATAAGTTTTTGCTGAAAGTCTATGAGTTATTCACGAGGGGTTAGCTGCGTATGAGACGTTTTGCCGTTTTACTGGTTTGTATGTGTCTTGCCTTGGTTTCCGGCTGCGGCGGGCTTCCGGAAGAAATCATAACCGCGACGCCCACGCCGGAGCCTACGCCCACGCCCGCCCCCACCACCCCCGCCGAGCCGGACGGGCCCGTAGAGGGCGGCACGCTGCGCATTCCCATGCGTGAGCCGGTTACGTTAAACCCCCTGCTTAATGAGGACGTCACCGTTGACCGCGTGCTCAAATTACTGTTCGAGCCTCTTACGGTGCTTGATAGTGAGATGAAACCAACCGGAAACATTGCGGATATCAATTTCGCCACCGATTACGCTAGCGCCATTGTCACCATCAAGCCGGAAGCTATTTGGAGCGACGGAATGCCCGTTTCGGCGGAGGATTTTATCTATTCGGTGGAGGTGTTGCGCTCCGCCCCCGGGAACGCGATTTACAAGCACAGTATCGATAATATAGCCGAATGCGAAAGCCTCGACGGGAAAAACATCCGAATCACTTTTGTGGAGCCTTTCGGCGGAACCGCGTACCTGTTTGACTTCCCGCTCATACCGGAGCACCATTATTCCGGGGGCAACGATATGCTGCCGTTGGGAAACGGCCTGTATACCTTTGAGGAATACGAGCCGGGCAAATCCATGCGGTTGCTGCAAAGCCCGTATACGTTCCGGCAGCGGGCGTATATCGAATACATTGACGCGGTAATCCTCCCCGACGCGGAAACGGAGCTTCACGCCTTTGACCAGCGGCTGATTGACGTGATTTCCCTTGAAGTGACCGAATGGAGCCGTCATAAAAGCACAAAGCCCACCCATTACGGCGAATACACCGCCATGTACTACGAGTTTATCGGCTTTAATTTTAAGACGGAAATCATCAGCGACTTTCGTTTCCGGGAGGCGGTGGCGCGCTGCTTTAACGCGGACGAACTTATTTCCGACGTGTTTCTTACCCACGCGGCGCGGTCGGTCAGCCCGATTAACCCCGCCTCGTGGCTGTATGACGCGGACGCGCCCGTTTACGGGTACGATACCGAACGGGCAAAAACGCTTATAGAACAAATTAAATCCGGAGAGGTTGCGGAAACGACGCCCACGGCGGAGGAAGCCCCGACGGAAGAAACTGTGCCTGCGGCGGAGGAAACCCCGACGGAAGAAACGACGCCCGCGTCGGAGGAAGCCCCGACAGAAGAAGCGACGCCCGCGGTACGGGTTCCGGTTGAAATCCCGGCGCTGCGGGTAATCACCAACGAGGAAAACGAGGAGCGCGTCAAAATCGCCAATGCTCTTGTGGAAGGCATGGAATCCGTAGGGCTTTCCGCTTCGCTTGAGACGCTGCCCTTCGACGGGTTTGTGGAACGGCTGAACGCAGGAGAGTTTGATTTATTTGTCGGAAGTTATAACCTTTCGCTTGTGCCGGACCTTCGCTTCGCCTTTTCCGGCATGGGTATCTACGAAGGCAGCAATTTGCTTTCCTACGCCAACCGCGACATGGACGCGCTGCTCGACGCGGCGTTTGCCGCGAGTACGGAAGCCGCGTACAGGCGCTCGCTTTCAAGCGTTCAGCGGTATATAGCGGAAAATCTGCCGGTAATAAGCCTCGCGTTCCGTAAGTCCGCCGTCATAACCGACACGCGGGTGTACGGCGAAATACGCCCTTCCGCCGGGAACCCCTACGCCAATATCAACGAGTGGTTTATCTTTGAATAATCCGATAACGTTCTCACAGAATCACCGGCCCCGGAATATTTTAAACATAGAGTAAGCGTTGGAAAGGACCCTCTATGTTTAAGAAAGCGTCTGTTATTATCGCGAGCCGGAACGAAGGCGAAATGCTCAGGCAAACTATAGATTTTATTAAACGGGCGCCCGTTAATATCCCCTATGAAATTATCGCGGTGGACGACGGTTCCGAAGACGGAAGCTTTGATTGGCTTGCGGCGTCCCGCGACCCGCTGATTCGCGGCGTCAAGACTTCCGGGCAGGGCTGCGGGTACGCCCGCAATCGGGGCGCGGATATTGCCTCGGGGGATATGTTGGTATTCTGCGACGCGCATATAGACGCGGAACCCTATTGGTTGGACAAATTGGCGCAAACTTTGGAGGATTACCGCGCCGACGCGGTCACGCCGGCTTTTTATGACCTTACGGTAAACGATGCTGATCGGAAAGAACCCCGCTTCGGCTGCGGCATGACGTTGTCGCGGCTGACGCAAGCCGAATGGCTGTACGGGCGCACCGGACCGTTTGAAACGCCCATACTGTGCGGCGCGTGTTGGGCTGTGCGCCGGGAAGCGTTTCGGGATATAGGCGGGTATGAGGAAGCGTTCCGGGGATGCGGCGGAGACGACGCGGAAATTTCGTTGAAGCTTTGGCTTAACGGCTATACCGTGTATGCCGCGCCTTCGGTTCATATCGCGCACCGGTTCCGGAGGAGAGCGCCTTATCCGGTATCTTGGGCGGACGTTATGTACAATGAAATGTATATCGCCCTATGCCACTATAACGACGAACGCGTTAAACGTCTTCTGGCAAAGCAGGCGATTTTTTTGAATTCAGATAAAGATTACGCGGAAGTCTTTACCCCGGAGAACATACGGAAGGTGCGCCTCCCTAAATTTGAGCGGCGTAAACGAAGCGACGATTGGTTTTTTACCCATTTCGGGATGGATTTATAAAGGAGAGCTATGAAAAAGTTGATGGGTATTGACATCGGCGGTACAAAGTGCGCGGTTTTATTAGCCGAGGCAGGCGCTTTTTCCGATGTTCGCTTTATTGAAAAAACCGCTTTCCCCACGGATGCGGAAAAAGGCTTTAACCACACCAGAGAAAAGATATTTTCCGCCGTGACGGCGCTTACGGAAAAGTACGGCGCGGGTAACATAAGCGCCATAGGCGTATGCTGCGGCAGCCCGTTGGACAGCAGGCGCGGCGTCATAAAATCGCCTCCCAACCTTCCCGGTTGGGACAATATCCCCATAACCCAAATGCTGTACGATTGCTTCGGCATACCTGCGTATCTGCAAAACGACGCCAACGCCTGCGCGTTGGCGGAATGGCGGCTTGGGGCGGGCAGGGGCGCTGAAAACATGATTTTTCTGACCATGGGGACAGGCTTTGGCGCGGGCATTATCGCCCACGGGAAAATAATCGAGGGCAAAGACGGGCTCTGCGGTGAAATCGGGCATGTGCGGTTGGCACCGGACGGACCGGAGGGCTACGGGAAATCCGGTTCTGCCGAGGGGTTTTGCAGCGGCGGGGGTATCGCGAAACTGGCGCTTATCATGGCTGACCGGTGGGAAGCCGGGGGCGATGCGCCCGTTTGGATAAACGAAAAAGACGATATGGACGCGAAACGTCTTGCGGAATACGCGGCGAACGGCGACAGGCACGCGGTCGCCGTTTATGAAAAAGCCGGGGAAAA
>JAISWA010000003.1 GCA_031271275.1 Clostridiales bacterium
CATGACGCAAAAAATTTTGGCGGCCCGCGCGGGGGTGGAAAAGGTGGAAGCGGGGCAGCTGATAGAGGTACCGGTGGACCTCGCCCTCGGCAACGACATCACCGCGCCGGTGGCGGTCAGGGAATTTGACAAAACCGGCGCGGAGACGGTGTTCGATAAAAGCAAGGTCGTAATCGTACCCGACCATTTTACGCCTAACAAGGACATAAAATCGGCGGAGCACTGCAAATTGGTCCGGGAATTTTCAAAAAAGCACGCGCTTGAGCATTATTTTGAAATCGGGCAGATGGGGATCGAGCACTGCCTGCTTCCCGAGAAGGGACTGACCGCGCCCGGCGACGTAATCATCGGCGCGGACAGCCACACCTGCACCTACGGGGCGCTCAACTGTTTTTCCACCGGGGTGGGCAGCACCGACCTTGCTTACGCGATGGCTACGGGCAAGACGTGGTTCAAGGTGCCTTCCGCCATAAAGTTTAATTTGAAAAACAAGCCCGCCAAGTGGATCAGCGGAAAAGACATCATACTGCATATAATAGGAATGATTGGCGTGGACGGCGCGCTGTACAAGTCGATGGAGTTTTTTGGCGACGGGTTGGCGCATTTGAGCATGGACGACCGCTTCACCATTGCCAACATGGCGATTGAGGCGGGCGGAAAGAACGGAATCTTCCCCTGCGACGAAAAAACGCGGGAGTACCTTAAGGAGTACGCGGCGGGGAAAAGCTTTACGGAATATTCGGCGGACGCGGACGCGGTGTACGAAGCGGAGTATGATATCGATATTTCGGCGTTGAAGCCCACGGTTTCGTTCCCGCACCTGCCTTCCAACACCAAGACCGCCGACGAGGCGGGAGACATCAAAATCGATCAGGTGGTCATCGGTTCCTGCACCAACGGGCGCATAAGCGACCTGCGGGTTGCCGCGTCCATACTGGCGGGGCGCAAGGGCGTGAGAATCGCCGAAGGGCTGCGGGTGATTATTTTACCGGGGACGCAGGCGATTTATTTGCAGGCGATGAAGGAGGGGCTGTTCGAGGACTTCGTGCTTGCCGGTGCGGTGGTAAGCACCCCCACCTGCGGGCCGTGCCTCGGCGGGCATATGGGCATACTCGCCAAAGGCGAGCGCTGCGTTTCCACCACCAACCGGAACTTTGTCGGCAGGATGGGGCATACGGAATCGGAAGTCTATCTGGCAAGCCCGGCGGTGGCAGCCGCGTCCGCGCTGACGGGGTACATAACCGCGCCGGAGTGAGCCGCCGCCCGCTTATAATGAGGTGAATAAAAATGCCAGAAATATCACGTTTTGAAAGCATCGTAATCACAATGTATTTCAACGAACATAACCCGCCTCATTTCCATGCGGAATATAATGGCACAGAAGCGTTGTTTGATTTGAACGAAGGAGCCTTCACAAAGGGCAGCTTACCGTCTAAACAGGCAAGGCTTGTACTGGCGTGGTATGAACTGCATAAAGACGAACTGCTTGAAATTTGGAACAGTAAAAAATATATCAAAATAAAGCCTTTAAGTTAGGAGCGGCGTTATGCTTAGGCCAAAATTATTTCAAGTCGCACCAACGGATGATTTTAAAGTTTTTCTATATTACGACAGCGGAGAAATCAAACTGTATGACTGTTCATGGATATTAAATGAAAGCGGCGTTTTTTCTGTTTTGCATGATATTACAGTGTTTAATGAACTTTGTACTATTATGAACGGGACGTTAGCTTTCGATATTTCACATACACGTGACCCGTATAATTGTATCGACATCTGCCCGGATACGGTGTATGAGGACAGTCTTAAGTGTAATGTGGATTTGCTGCCCGCGCGGTAATTAAGCATTTTCTTCTTCGCGCCTTTCCCCCTCTGCGCAAGTACGCCCTGTGCCGCCCCGAAAGGAGGACCTATGGTAAAGCGGAAGATGCCCAAATCTTATATATTTTTCGTTGTGTTTCCTTTGTTGGGTTTGCTTTTAATCCCGTTATTTCAGTTCCTTGCGTATAATAAATTCATTTATCAGCATTTTCTGCCCCTTAGACAGCTTTTGTACCGTTTTGTGGGTTGGACGCTCATTCCGTCCTATACCGTCTACGGTATTTTTATATGCGTTGTATGCGCGGCCGTTTTCGGGGTTTACCTTTACCAAAAGAAGATAAATATTATTCAATTTCTCATTGTTATCGTTTTAAATCTGTTCGCGTGGCTAAGCGTCGCATATTACTATATATCATCAGCGTAACGCGTCAAACGCATGAACGATTTTTGGTATAATCAAGGACGAAAAGAAGTTCACTTTTCGTCCGACTGCCGGTTGCGCACGACCGTGGGTTTTTAAAGATTGGAGTGAGAACGATGAGGAAAAAATGGGCGTTTCTTTTGGCAATGGCACTGCTTGCCATAACCGCGATACCGTCAGCCGTGTACGGAACTTCCATCAACGAAACCAGTGAGCAGGTTTGGACGGAAACGTTGAACAGGGTTAAAAACGCGGAGCCCGAAGACGTCATACTGGTGGACACAAAGGGCTCGACCACCCTTTCCACTTCTGTTATATACGCGCTTTGGGGCAAAAACGTTGACCTCGAGTTGGTTTTTAAAGATTATTCCTGGTCGCTGTACGGCAACGATATCGAATACGCCCCGCGAGGCAGAACCTATTATGAACTGCGCGTCGAGACGGGCGGCGACGAGGCATTGCTAGCGCTTGCCGGTGATTCGGCAATCGTTCAGCTGACGCTTCCCCCATACGGGCCGTACCCGTATAAGGCTGAGCTGATTTGGAATGTGGGTTGGGAATTGGGCGGCAAAACGGTTTACCCGTACTTTTATAACGAGCGCGAGGGCGTTTTGGAACCCTGTACGGAAACGGAAGTCAATTCCTACGGGTACGCCGCGTTTGTCTTTGAAAAAGGCGGGAAGTATGTGGTGACTTCGGAAAAATTACCGGAGGCGGAAACCCCGGAGCCCACCGCGGTTCCCACCCCCGAAGCGGAAATCACCGTGGAATTTTCGCCGCCGCCCGAAACCGCGCCAAGCCCCACGCCTTGGCCGGAGCCGGTTCCCTATAAACCCGGCGGGCAGCGTATGTAATGTAAAAAAAAAGAAGCTCACCGCTTCTTTTTTTTGCGCTCTTTAATAACAATCCCGCAAACCGCCCCGGCGAGCAAGGGCGCCGCCGGGGAAACCGGCGTTAAGGTGAACGCGAGCACGGCTATGACAAAAATAATGATTCCGGTTAAATCCTTGACGCCGTTTTGCCAGAGCTTAACCGTCGCGTCGGTTATCAGCGCGAGCACGGCGACGCGCACCCCCGCGAAGGCGTGCCGCACCCATTCCAGGTGCAGGAAATTTTGAATAAACATGGCGATCATTAAAATGACCACGACGGAAGGCGCCGCCATCCCAAGCGCCGCCGCGATTTGCCCGGGGAACCCCTTGCGCTTGTGGCCGATTAACATCGCGGTGTTGACGGCGATAATGCCGGGCAGCCCTTGCGCTATGGCGTAATAGTCCATAATCTCCTCGTCCGTCGCCCAACCGTGCCGCGCGGCGATTTTTTTTTGCAGCAGCGGGAGCATGGTGTACCCGCCGCCGAAGGTCAGCGCGCCCACCCCCGCGAAGGCGAAAAACATCTCAAATAAAATTTTCATAATAAAAATATATAGCCTGCGCGTATATATGTCAAAGAATACGGCGTTTTCGCGGAAGCCGCTGTTGCGCGCCGGGGAATTAATTATTATAATTTCTTCCATGACTTACCTTTATCTGATTTATGAATTCGTCAAGACCGGTTTGCTCTCCATCGGGGGCGGGCTTGCCACGCTTCCGTTTTTGTACGACATGGCAGACCGGCGTCCGTGGTTCGACCGGGCGCTGCTTACCGACATGATCGCCGTATCGGAATCCACGCCCGGGCCGATAGGCATTAACATGGCAACCTTCGCGGGCTACCGCGCGGCGGGAATACCCGGCGGAATCGTCGCGTCGCTGGCGTTAATCCTTCCGTCGGTGGTGATTGTGGCGTTCGTTTCCCGCGCGATGGACAAATTCACGGGAAACCGCTTCGTCAAGTCCGCCTTTTACGGGCTGCGGCCCTGCGTCGCCGCGCTTATCGCGTCCGCGGGCGTCGGCCTCGCGGCGGAATCCTTGGCGCTTGCGCACATTGACATCCTGACGCTTGCGCGGTTTGCCCTTTTCGCGGCGCTGCTGCTCGCGCTGCGGCTCATTAAAAAAACGCGGCCGCTGTATTTATTCACGGCGGCGGCGGTCGCCGGGGTTTTGTTGAAGTTGTAGGAGGTCTTTATGAAACGTCAGCCGAGGAACCAGTATATCGCTATTGCCCTGTACGGGTTGGCGGTGATCGCGACGGGCGCGCTGTTTGTGCTCCTGCTGCTTACGCTGCGGGATTATTTCCTATACGGAACGTTCTCCAAGCATCTCGCGATTTTCATGCCCTTCGTATACGGCGGCGTAATCGCCTACCTGTTAAACCCGCTGCTGACGCTTTTTGAGACGAAAGTTTTCCGCAAGTGGCGGGGGTTCAAGAAAACGGGCGTCCGCGCCGACGCGCGTTTCCGGCGGATGGTGTCGCTGTTTGCCACGCTGCTGACCGCGCTGATTGTGATTACCATTATCGCGTTGATGGTATTCCCGCAGGTGGGAACAAGCGTCAACCAACTCGCCAACAGAATCGTGGATTTGTTTTCCCCCGCCGACAGCACCGTTAACCCTTTGGAAGGCGACCTTGAGACGCTGTTCGAAGGGTTCCCCTCGGTCGAGCCGGCGTCCGGCTATGAAACGCTCATGAACACCAAGCTCGGCGTGATGGTTTCGGACGGCTCCCACCGAATACAAGAGTTCGTTTCCCGTTTCGGCATCGATATGGACATGGAAGGCGCGATTCAGGAATGGACGCTTAACGCCGCGTCGAGTATTACGGTATTTTTGGGCGAATACTTCCAGACCATACTCAACACCACCGCCAACATACTCATTTCCACCGCGCGTCAGGTGCTTAACATCGTCCTTTCCATCGTCATCGCCGTTTACATCCTCTCCGATAAGGAAAACCTGAACCGCCAAATCAAAAAGCTCCTTTTCACGCTGCTCCCCATAGAAGGGGTACACCGGCTCACCGCGCTTATGCACAAGGCGCACGATATCTTCACGGGCTTTATCGTGGGCAAGCTGCTCGATTCGCTGATTATCGGTCTTATCTGTTTTTTCTGCATGACCCTGTTCCGCATCGAATACCCCATGCTCATTTCCGTCATCGTGGGTATCACCAACATCATCCCTTTCTTCGGCCCCTTCATCGGCGCGATTCCGAGCATTATCTTCCTTACGATAAACGACCCCGGGCAGGGGCTGTGGTTTACGGTGTTCATTATTATTTTGCAGCAGGTGGACGGGAATATTATCGGGCCGAAGATTTTGGGCTCAAGCCTCGGGCTTTCGTCTTTCTGGGTCATATTCGCCATTCTCGTGATGAACGGGCTGATGGGGCCGGTGGGAATGTTCATCGGCGTTCCGCTGTTCACGGTCATTTATACGATTATAAAGGATTTTTCCTCCGCGAGCCTGTCGCGGAAAGGCCTGGCGCTTGACGAAGCGGGCGCGGAGACGCTGACTTCGCCCCCAACCCCGGAGCGGGAGGATAAGGACGAGCCTTCCCTGCATACCCGGTTTGTGGGGATGATCGACAAGCTCGCCAAAAACATTCAGCATCAGGTCGGGCGTTCCCGGCGGGAAGACGCCAACCACGACGATTATTATGACGACGACGACAATTTCAAAATATAACGAGTAGGAACGAAGGAGTGAGGTAATTGATAGAAAAGCAATTTGCCTATGACGTGCTTACGGCGGCCATGGCCACAGGCGGCGACCTGGCGGAAATCTTTCTGGAAAACACCGAGCGCGGCAACATCGGGTTGGTCAACGGCTTGGTGGAGAAGGCGAACTGGGGCGTGGACTACGGCTGCGGGCTGCGGATTATATACGGGTTTTCCGCGGTATACGCCTTCACGAACAAGACAGACCGCGCAAGCTTGATAAATCTCGCGAAGGATGCGGCGCAGGCGGTAAAAGCGGCGCAAAAGGAAGAAGCTATGCCGAAGGGCGTTATCATCCTCGACAGGCGCGACAGGCAGGTCGTGGAAAACCGCCACAGCATCGCCACGCTGCCCGGCGGGGTGCCTAAAAACGATATCGTGGAACGCCTTCGCGCCGCGAGCGCCGCGTCAAAAGCTTACGATTCGCTGATTACGCAGACGGAAGACACCTACGCGGCTACGGTGCAGGACGTTTGTATCGTCAATTCCAACGGGCTGTGGGCGGAAGACCGGCGGGTGCGCACCAGGGTGTTTGTTTCCGCGGTGGCGTCGTCGGAAAATGAAAAGCAGACCGGCTACAAGGGGCCGGGCGCCATGAAGGGCTACGAGTTTGTCCAAGACCTCGACATGGAGGAACTGGGCGGCGAAGCCGCGCGTACCGCCGTCACCATGCTCAAGGCGGACCTTTGCCCCAGCGGGCGTATGCCGGTGTTAATCGAAAGCGGCTTCGGCGGGGTTATCTTCCACGAGGCGTGCGGGCACAGCTTAGAGGCCACTTCGGTGGCGAAGAAAGCGTCGGTGTTCGCGGACAAGCTCGGGCGGCAAATCGCCTCGCCGGCGGTCACGGCAATAGACGACGGGCTTCCCGCCAACGAGTGGGGTTCCCTTAACGTGGACGACGAGGGCCGCCCGACGCAAAAAAATGTTTTAATCGAAAACGGAATTTTAAAATCCTTCATGGTGGATTATTTAAACGGGCTTAAAATGGAAACGCCCTCCACGGGTTCCGGCAGGCGGGAGTCGTACAAGTTCGCGCCGACTTCGCGCATGACCAACACCTATATCGCCAACGGCACGGAAAAACCGGAAGCGATTATCGCCGACACCGAATACGGCCTTTACGCGAAACAGATGGGCGGCGGCTCGGTGGAGCCGTCCACGGGCGATTTCAACTTCGCGGTGGTGGAAGGCTATATGATACGGGAAGGCAAGGTTGCCGAGCCGGTGCGCGGCGCTACGCTGATCGGGAAAGGCTCCGAGGTGCTGATGGATATTGACCGCGTCGCGGACAATTTAAAGCTTGCGGCGGGCATGTGCGGTTCGGTCAGCGGAATTGTGCCGACCAGTGTGGGGCAGCCGCTGATCAGGGTTAAGGAAATGACGGTAGGAGGGCGGAAATAGTATGGAATATACAGCGTTTAAAGAGGCTTTGTTCAAAAATGCCGAGGCTTTCGGCTTCACCGACTGCGAGCTGTACTACGCCGCTTCCGACAGCTTTACCGTGAAAATATTCGGCGGGGAGATTTCGGAATACTCCAATTCCGACGCGGTGGGCGCGTCTTTCCGCGGGACTTTTAACGGGCGCGTGGGTTACGCGTATACGGAAAGGATTGACGAGTCGGTCATCGAGGGGTTAGTCAAAAACGCGGCGGAAAACGCCGGTATCATTGAGGAGGAGGAAATCGAAAAGCTCTACCCGGGCGATTCGGCTTATCCCGAGACCGCCAATTACAACCCGGCGTTGGAAAGCTTCGACGCGGCGCGAAAAATCGAGACGGCGTTGGCGATGGAGAAATTCGCCTACGGTATCGACAAGCGGGTGGCGAGTATCGATTACTGCGTGCTGTCCACAGACGCGGGCGTCGTGCGTATCGCGAACTCCTACGGGCTTGATTTAACCGACCGCGCCAATATCGCCGTGGCGTTTATCGTGGCGCGGGTGGAGGAAAACGGGCGCACCAAGACGGGTTACGACGACTGGCACGGGAACGATTTGAACAATTTTTCCTATGAAGAACTGGCTCGCGGCGCGGTGGGCAAAGCCCTTTCCTATTTGAGCGCCGAAAGCGCGGCGAGCGGGGAATACCCCATCGTGTTCGACAACCGCGCCGCCTGCGAGCTGTTCGCGTGCTTCTCGGGCATATTCTTCGCGGAAAACGCGCAAAAAGGGTTCTCGCTGCTTGACGGCAAGGAAGGCGCGGCGGTCGCGGCGGAAGGCGTGACCATCCGGGACGACGGCGTGTGCAAAAAAAGTTTCGGGAGCGCGTCCTTCGACTCGGAAGGCGTCGCGACGCAAAACAAGGCGGTGGTGGAAAACGGCGTACTCAAGACGCTTTTGTACAACACCAAATCCGCCGGGAAAGCCGGCGTCAAAAGCACGGGCAACGGGTTTAAGCCCTCTTTCCGCGCGGCGGTGGGCACCGCCTGCACCAATTTTTATTTGAAGCCGTCGAAAATATCCCATAAGAAAATGCTCGCAGGTATCGAAAACGGGATTTTAATTACGGAACTTGCCGGGCTGCATTCCGGCGCGAATACGATTTCGGGGGATTTCTCCTTCGCCGCCGACGGGTTTTTGATTGAGAACGGCAAAAAGGGCCGCGCCGTGGAACAAATCACCGTCGCGGGGAATTTTTACGAACTGCTGTTGAATATCTCGACCGTCGCCAGTGATTTGCGTTTTGCCGTGCCCTCCGGCGCGGGAACTTTTGGAATGCCGTCGTTTCTGGTGAGCGGGCTCAGGGTTTCGGGGCTGTGAGCGTGATGAGGGAAGATGTTTTGTATTATTCCCCCGCCGGGATATTGCGCATCGTTTGCGACGGGGACGCCATAACCACCGTGGAGTTTGACAACGGGGACACGGACCCCGACGAGGCGGAGGCCGCGGGGAGGTTCGAGTACGGTTCCGCCAGCCCGGTAATCCGCCAGTGCGTGGAGGAACTGGACGCGTACTTCGAAGGGACGCTTAGAAAATTTACGGTAAAGATTATGCCCTGCGGCACGGACTTTTGGCGGTTGACGTGGGACGAGCTGACCCGAATACCCTACGGGACGACCATCAGCTACCGGCAGCTTGCCGCGCGGATAGGGAGCCCCAAAGCCGTGCGCGCCGTAGGCGGCGCGAACCACAACAACCCCATCGTGATACTCATCCCGTGCCACAGGGTCATAGGCTCGGACGGCACGTTGGTGGGCTACGCGGGCGGGCTTGAAAAGAAAAAGTTCCTGCTCGACCACGAAGAACTGCATTCGGAGCGCGAGTGGGAGGATTAAAAAAATATAGCCGCCACAAACTATAGAGGATAATTTTGCTTATGGTTGCTTCCCTCGTCTACGGCACAAACAACCCCGCGAAGCTTCAAGCCATGCGCGAATGCCTCGCGCCAACCGGTATCGAAGTCGTCGGCATTGCCGAAACTCGCGTGGCGGTTCCCGAAGCGGAGGAACACGGTCATACGCCGCTTGAGAACGCGCGGATAAAGGCGCTGTCTTATTACGCGGCGTTGAGGCGTCCGGTGTTCGCCTGTGATTCCGGATTGTACATAGACGGCCTGCCGGAGAGCCGGCAGCCCGGCGTTTACGTCCGGACGGTCAATGGCAGGCGGTTAAGCGATGAGGAAATGATTTCGTATTACGCCGCGATAGCCGGGGAATTTGGCGGGAAGGTTTCAGCACGGTATAAAAACGCCATCTGCCTTGTGATAAGCGAAAATGAAACTTACGAGCGTTTCGGCAACGGCATTTCCGGAGAAAAGTTTTACTTGGTTGATACGCCGCATCAAAAGCGTATTGAAGGGTTCCCGTTGGGAAGCCTTTCGGTTGATATCAAAAGCGGCGAGTATTATTACCAGGACCGCGTTTACGGGCACGCCGACGCGACAACAGACGGGTTTCAGGAATTTTTCCGCAATGTCTTAAAGCGTTTCCCCTGCTGAAAATGAATATACGCCGCCGGGCAAATCAAAACGGGCGAATAAAGTCGGTATCTATATAAGGATAGGGTCGAAGCAAGCCCGGTAATCAGGGATTTCTTCGGCCCTGTTTGTTAATAAACGGGTTTTCAAATAGTAACCCGCCACCTTGTTTTTAAGGAATGAGCCGGAGGAGGTTCCTGCTGAAAAAGCCGGGCCATCCGCTCAAACGTGTGTTGATTCGTTCCATACCGTATAGTATAGTGGCGGCAACCGGTTAGTTTTATTTGCTTCGCTAATGAATTAGGCGACAGGTAAGTTTGTAAATTTATATTAGGCGGAGGTTAAAATGGCTTGCTTATTTCATAAATGGGAAGGTTGTAAGTGTTTGAAATGCGGTAAAATCCGTGATGAACAACATAATTGGAATGGTTGCATGTGTACAACGTGTGATATACGGCGTGATGAAAAGCACGATTGGAATGCTTATAGATGTAAAAAATGTGGTAAAACAAGAGATTTATCGGAAAATGATATTCTAAATATTACCGATCAAAATATATTAATTGACATTGCACATAATTATAAAAATATAAAATTAAAAGTTATGGCAGCAGAAAAGTTAATAGACCAAACTATTTCGCAGAAAATATATGCTGATATTGCCAAATACTCTAAAAGTTTTTTCGGCGATTTTGGCTCCATGCATATGATAGAAAGACTGACAGACCAAAATTTAATACTAGATATAGCTCAAAATTGTATATATTATGAAGCCCGCGAACATGCCGCCGGAATGCTTACTGACCAAGATGCACTTAAAAAAGTTGCAGAAACAAATACAGCGTATTGGGTACGAAAAGTGGCGGCAAAAAAGCTTATAGACCAAGAATATGCACAAAATATATATTTTGAAATCGCTAGAAATGGCCATAACTCATATACAAGGATTAATGCGGGAATAGAGATGCTAACAGATAGAGTCTTGTTGCTCAAAATTGCAAATGGTGGAGATGAATTCTTATGTGAAGAATTAGTTGAAGAAGAAAGATTTCTGCCAGGTATAACTGATATGCACGGAATAAGATCTTCGGTTTATACAGAAAAGCGTAGGCAGACAATTGATTTAAGAAGTATTGCCCAACAAAGACTTACCCTGCTTTTTGGCTAACGGAGGTCTTGTTAAATGAATAATGATTTAGTATTAATAAGGGAAAGAGGCTTTAATGCGTTATTGAATGAATTTATAAAATGTTGGTGATTGACGCATAATATTTTCTTATCCAGACAGTAATGTTGTCTTAATTGAAAAAATAGACTGGCGTGGGCAAGTATACAAGGGGGTATAAGAATGGTCGCTTTAGCAAGCCAAATTAACACCATGGTTGAACAACTGCAAGAACCGGAGCAAAAGCTGCTGGTTGAAATTATAAAAAGGGTTCTTCCCGATGATGTCGCAACGCCTGACGATTTAATGGATATAGCATCTGCTCGTGAAGAATACGACCGTGGTGAAACCATTAATGAAGATGATATAAATTGGGATTAGAAATGTTAAAATCCCAAGGGATAAAATCTCCGCATTGCTTTATTAAATGCACCCCTCCACACCAACATTACACGATTCCCTGCCACCTCTACACGATTTAAAAATAATCGTGTGGAGATGCGCCGCAAATGAAATAAACGAGTCATCCGTTTAAACGTGCGGTGATTCGTTCTCATCGGTATAGTATATTGTAGTCAGTCGGTTAATTTTATTTGCTACGCTGTCGTGTAAGACGGCAGGTGGATTTAATAATTTATATTATCTTACTTTGAAAGGCTGAAAATTTACATGACTGAAACAAAAAAACGAAAAGGAGTACGAAAAGCGGTTGTTATTACCTGCATTGTACTCGGCATTTTGTTATTGTTATACTTAATCGGTGGGTATTTTATTATAAAGCAAATGCTTGATAACAGCTTTGCAAAACTCGAACGCGCGGAATATTACACTACATATCCTACCTACGAAGACTTCAAGGATGTGTTACCGCGAGAACAAATCAACTTTTTGTCGGGCGGAAATAAACTGCAAGGCTTTATATATGGTTCCGATAACGATAAAGGGTTGATTATTGTCGTCCACGGATTCGGTGGTTCGTCCGACGACTATTTACCGCAAATACAGTTTCTCGTGGATAAGGGTTGGCGTGTGTTCGCCTATGATGGCACAGGCGTGTATGAGAGCGAAGGAGACAGTCGCATGAGCTTTTATCAAGCCACAATTGACCTTGTTGCCGCGCTTGACTATGTCAACTCAAATGCGAGTTTATCAAGTATGCCGCTTGCGCTTTTCGGTCACAGTCAAGGTGGGTTCGCCGTCTGTTCCTCTCTGAATTATGAGCAAGCCGAGAATGTTGACGCAGCTATAAGCGTTGCCGGGTTGAATACGGCAGGCGATATCGTTGAAGCGTCAGCGAAAGAGATGGTTGGTGGATTGTATTTTTTAGGCAAGCCATTTTTACTTATGCTGGATAACTCAGATTTCGGCGATTCTTACACCTCTGTTCAGGGAATTAACAAAAGCAATGCCGCTGTTATGCTCATTCAAGGCGACAGGGATTCCGTCATACCGCCCGATGAGTATGCCATAACCCATTACAAAGACGAAATAACCAACTTGAATGTGGAGTATGTTTTTTGTACAGATGAATGGAATAACGGACATAACAACATTCTTACATCCGAAGCCGCTTGGAATTACACCACGGAAGTCAATGCTGCTTGGGATGAATACAAGACTACTAATGACATAACAAACGCGACAAATGATGACTTGCAAAGTTTTTCTGAGGAATATAGTGTTGACAAGTTGAAACTTTACGAGGTAAACGGGCCGTTATTTGAGCAGATAAATGTCTTTCTCGAAAATAACATCCACAAATAAGCAAAATGTCGCAATAATTAAAATCAATATGGATATGTGAGTATAAGAACTATCTAGCAAACGAAGTAAGAAAATATCACCATTGTATCAGATTCAATATCAATTCGGGGGCATCGTGACATGAAAGGTAAAACCGTTTTAATCACAGGCGGCGTATCCGGTATCGGACGCGCCTCCGCCATATCGTTTGCCAAGGAAGGTACACACGTTTTTATTATCGATATCAACGATGCCGAAAGCGGTGCCGTTTTGGATGAAATTAAACGGCTGGGCGGTAAAGCGTTTTATTACCACGCCGACGTTTCCAACGAGGCGGAGGTCTCCGGCGCCGTTTCCGAATGTGTCCGTCAGTTTGGCACGCTGGATTTTGCGCACAACAACGCGGGCATTGCCATTAGCCGAACCACGGTCAACTGCACGGAGGAAATTTGGACGAAAATCATAGATACGAACCTTAAAGGGTATTGGTTATGCATGAAATATGAATTGCTCCAGATGCAGCAGCAGGGACATGGAAGCATCGTAAACACATCGTCCATCAGCGGGCTTATC
>JAISWA010000087.1 GCA_031271275.1 Clostridiales bacterium
AAAGTGGTACCAACCGCCGCCGTCGGGGTTGATCAGGTTCCAGTAATGGTTTGAACCGCCGCCCACCCGGGTGACCATCATGTTCTCGATGCCCGCGCGGGTAAGCATCACCTCGGATATAGCGTAGAACGTATAACAGTCGCCGGAGCGGTTCCTCATGGCGCGGTACGCGCCTTCCAAGGCGGAATCTTTCGGCGCGTCCGGAATATAGGTGATATGCGAGCGTATCCAGTCGAAAATCTTCCTCGCCTTTTCCGTCTGGGTCATCCCCTCGGTGATAATGCTCTCGAGCACCGGATTGACCAACCCGCCCAACGCTTCCTCGGTAATTTCCACCACGCGCACCGCGGCGCTTTGGGCAAAGGTATTGCCGTTGGCGTCCCCGGCGGTATAGGTGATTTCGTAAACGCCGGGGACGTATACGTCTACGGCGGAGCTGTCCACGGTGAAGTTTACCGGGTTGCCGAAGGAATCCGCGGCGGAAACGCCCTGCCGGTACTTGACCGAATCGCCGAGCAGCACGGTCAAATCCTTCACGCCGAAAAGCGCGGGCGGCGCGACGTTGGGAAGCACCTTCATGGAAACGGTGTGCGTCCCGGCGTTGCCGTAGATATCTTCCAGTATAATGGTTACGTCCCGGGTGCCTTCCGTGAAAACGTCCGGCTCCGCCCCTTCCGGGAAACGGGCGGTGTACGGCGAAGTGTCCCAAACGCTTACGATAAAGTCTTCCGGGGTAACCGGCTGACCGGTGTTGACGGTAAGCGAAGCCATTTTGACGGTGGGAGGGGTGGTGTCTTCAAGATACAGGGCGGAATCGAAAAGCGCCCCGTCAAAGGAAAGCGAGACGTCGTACCTGCCGGTCTCGTCCAACGCAAAAGGGGTAAGATCGGTAAGCAAGGCGAGCTTATAGGTTACGGCGCTGCCGTTTAATATTTCGAAATTGGAAATAAAATCTTCCGGGCGGATATTCCTCGCGGTAATTCCCGTTTCGTAATTCACGGAACGTGCCGGATTCAATACATATATAATCGCGGTCGCCGCCGTTTCCATTTCCTCTTTAGTGAGCGTGAGCGTGACGCTATGCTTGCCGGGAGCGCCGAAAACGACGGAATCTTTAAACGCCGCCGTAACGCCGCCGTTGGCGGGGGAGTCGCTGAGGAACAAACCCGCGTCCACTTCGGTACCGAATAGCACGGCGACATCCTTTACCTCGCCGAAGGCGGGAATAACCGGCGCGGACGGATCAGCGGCAATAACGTCGGTTTCCGCGCTGATATTGAAGGCATACGCCAACGCCACGCACCACACCCCGGCAATCAATAGGATAGCGACGCTGACGACAAAAAGGAATTTTTTTCTCATGAAAACTCCCGCAGTTTCATAAACAACAATAGAATATTAGCCCAACCGCCTGCCGGTGTCAAGAAATGCGCGTATTTTGAAATAATTACAACCGACGCGCGGTATATTATATATATGAGATATGCGGCGCATATATAGCGAGGTGAAGCCGTTATGAAAATGTACGCGTTCTTTCGCAGGCTGATTAAAAACGCGCTGGAAGACGATATCTTTGAAATGGCAAACGGGCTGACTTACCGCATGATGTTCGCGTTCTTCCCGTTCCTGGTGTTCCTCATGTCTTTGGTGGGGTATATGAACTTGGATGAAGCCGAAATGACCGCCCGGCTGTACGCCGCGCTGCCCGCCGACATAAGCGATTGGGCTTGGAACATCCTCGCCGGCATTACCCGCACGCGCAGCAGCGGGTTGCTCTCCACCAGTCTTTTTTTCAGTGTGTACAACACCGCCAACGGGTTCCGCGCGATTATCCGCTGCATAAACAAGGCGCACGGGTATACGGATTCCCGGGGAATACTGAAACGCACGGGTATAAGCCTGCTGCTAATGCTGATTTTTACCCTGTCCGTGTTGGTGATGATCGCGCTGTTGATTTTTGGCGGGGATATTTGGAACGCGCTCAGCCCTTCGCTTCCGGACGGCTTGCGCCCGCTGTTCGAGCTGCTGAGCTCAATGGGCTCGATGTTAATATTGGCGGCGGCTACGACGCTCATATATAAAATGGCCAGTGCCGTAAAAGTACGCGCGCTATCCGTTCTGCCCGGCGCGATTGTTACCGTCGCGCTGTGGGTCTTCGCTTCGAAAATATTCAGTTATTTTATAAAGTATTTCAGCAGCTACTCCACGATTTACGGGAGCATTGCCGGGGTGTTTATTTTACTGTTATGGCTCAACATTATTGCAATTATCTTGCTGCTCGGAAACGAAATCAACTCGGCGCTGGTGGTGGAATAATACTACAAAACAGCGATATCCTTCACCGAAAGGTAATAATACGTCTCCCCAAGCTCCTCATACGCGTTGTATACGCCCACTAACTCCACCAGGGTTTCGTCCGTGGGGAAATCTTCCGGGTACCTGTACGCCAGTTCCGGGTTTCCGTCCACTTTAAACTCGAGCCCCTGTTGGCAGCAAGCCGTCGCGTCCCTTACGATTACGAAATGGTAATACTCGCCCGTTTCCGGGAAAAACGACGCGTAATACGGGCCGTTTGCCTTAATCGTCTTCCCCACGTAATCGTCCGGGTTTTGCATCATATTAAAAACTTCCCCGTACACCATCGTACTGCTCAGCGCGGTTAAATCCACGTCAATACCGCCGCTGCCCGCGGCTTCCGTTTTGGTTGAGCAAGCCGACGCCGCCGCGCATAGGAAACAAAGCGCGAGCCATAAAAACCTCTTTTTCACACCGAATGCCCCCTTCCCACAGCTCCCAGTAAACCGCAGACGCAGAACCCGACGATATCGACGATTACAATCGTCGCGCCCACCGGCGTTCCGGCGATAATGGAAACCAATATCCCAAGCGCTGTACACAGTATCGCGACGCACACCGAGCACAGCGTCACCGCCTTAAAGCTTTTGAACATCCGCATAGCTGAAAGCGCGGGGAAAATAACCAACGCGGAAATCAGCAGCGAACCCACAAGGTTCATGGCCAACACAATGATTACCGCGATTATAACAGCGAGCACGGTATTATACAATTTTATCCTGTTGCCCGTCGCGGCGGAAAATTCCTCGTCGAAAGTGACGGCGAAAATTTTGTGATAAAAAAACAGGAATACCGAAATCACTATCGCGGACAGCACGACGCAGAGCAGTACCTCGGATTGCGTCAGGGTGAGTATGGAAGTGGAGCCGAAAAGGGTGGCGCACACGTCGCCGGAAAGGTTGGCGGACTTGGCGAAAAGGTTCATCACCAGGTAGCCGAGCGCCAACGTCCCCACCGAAACCATCGCGATGGCGGCGTCGCCCTTTATTTTGGAATTTTGCCCGGTGCGCAGCAGCAATACCGCGAATACCACGGTGACGGCAAGCACAAAGGGCAGTTCGTTTACCAAGTCGAGGGCGGTGGCAACGGCGGTCGCCCCGAACGCCACATGGGAAAGCCCGTCGCCGATAAAAGAGAACCGCTTGAGCACAAGCGTAACCCCCAACAGCGACGAGCATATGGCGATAAGCAGTCCCACAATCATGGCATAGCGCACGAAGGGGTATTGCCAGTATAAAATGAGTTTGTCCGCTAAAAGCTCCAGTGATGTCATGCGAGTTCCGCCTTCGATTGTAAAAACATGCCGCCGGTGCCGCTTTTCAGGTAGGCGGCGGTTTCCCCGAAGAACAGCGCCGTTTTCATGCCGATGTGCAGGATGTGCGAGGCATATTTCACGGAAGCGCTTATATCGTGGGAAACCATGACAACGGTAATGCCTTCGCCGTTTAATTTTTGAATCAGTTCGTACATCTCCGCTGAGACCGCGGGGTCCAGTCCGGCGGCGGGCTCGTCGAGCAGCAGCATTTTACGGGTGGCGCAAAGCGCCCGCGCAAGCAGCGCGCGCTGCTGCTGCCCGCCGGAAAGTTCCCGGTAGCATTTACGGGCGAGGTCCGCTATGCCGAACTTCTCCATATTATCCTCCGCCATCTGCTTTTCCTCGCGGCTGTAAAAGGGACGAAGCCCGGTGCGGTTAAGGCAGCCCGAACGCACCACCTCGCGCACCGACGCGGGGAAATCCTTCTGCGCGGCGGTTTGTTGGGGGAGATAACCGATTTCGTCGGGCATAAGCCCCTCGTCGGAGGTTATACTCCCCGAAAGCGGGTTTTTGAGTTTTAACAATGCTTTTACCAACGTGCTTTTTCCGGAGCCGTTCTCGCCGATGACGCACAGATAATCCCCGGCGTTTACGGAAAAGCTCAAACCGGAAACCACCGTTTTTCCGTCGTACCCGAGGCTCAAATCGTGGCAGGAAAGTTGAGGCATACAAATCCCCTTTGC
>JAISWA010000165.1 GCA_031271275.1 Clostridiales bacterium
ACGCGTCGCCGGGCAAAATGTCATAACGCAGCGCCGCGGCTTTGTCTTTGTCGATGCTGCCGAATTTGTCTTTGATGCTCGCCAGTTCCGGGATATCGCAGCCGTCTTTTTTGCGGAAGGTGTACGCTTTCCCGTCGGCTTGGTTCCAACAGGAAATGCAAATCACTTTGCCGCCGCGTTCGGAATACAGCCGCGCCGCGTATTCCGCCACGTTGCCGAAGCCCTGAATGCTCGCGGTGGTTTTTTTGATATCGATATTTTCGGCTTCCAACATCCCCTGAAGCGTGTAAACCACGCCGTAACCGGTGGCTTCCGTTCTGCCCAACGAACCGCCCATCCCTACGGGCTTTCCGGTAATAACGCCGGGGAAACGCCCGCCCATCAGCGTTTCGTATTCGTCCATCATCCAAATCATGTGCTGCCCGTTGGTCATCACGTCGGGCGCGGGTACGTCCACGTTGGGGCCGAGCTGCGAATACAACTGCCGGATATAGCCCCGGCACAGGCGCTCCTGCTCGCCTTGGGACATTTCCCGCGGGTCGCAGACCACGCCGCCCTTGCCGCCGCCGAGCGGGATATCCACCACCGCCGTTTTCCATGTCATCCACATGGCGAGGGCGCGCACGGTGTCCGCCGTCTCGTGGGGATGAAAGCGCAGTCCGCCTTTCGCGGGGCCGCGCGCGTCGCTGTGCTTGATCCGGTACGCCTGGAAAACTTTCGTGCTTCCGTCGTCCATACGCACCGGAACCGTAAAATGAAATTCCTTCATAGGCTGGCGCAGCAGCGCCCGCGCGCCGGCGTCCAGGTTTAACTGTTCAGCCGCGCTGTCAAATTGCGCCTGCGCGTTTTCAAAGGGGTTATAAGCCATCATGTTCTTCCTCTCAAAATAGAATATTTTCGTAAGATTATAAATTTCTGAAACGGGTTCGTCAAAAAAAATTGAGCGGGGATTCTTCGCCTGCGGCTCAGAATGACAGTACGAACCGGGGATTCTCAGAATGACAGAATCCCCGTCAGCTTTGCCACGCCGAGGGAATAAACAGCTCCGCGTATTTTTTAAGGGCGAAGCGGTCGGTCATCCCGGCGATATAATCGCAGACGGCGCGTTCGCAGCTTCCCTCGTGGGTTTTTAAGGACGCGCCGCTTATTTCTTTGGAGATTTGCCGGCTGTTTTTTAAGTAGTAGTCAAACAACTGCTTTAAAACCAAGGCGATTTTGTTCCGCTCGTTCATTTGCAGCTGATTGGAATACACGCGGGCGTACAGGAATGTGCGCAGTTCGTAAAGCACTTCCGCCACATGGGGCGTAAGGGAGACGTTTTCCGCTTCCGCGCTGTGGAAAATCAAATCCCGAACCAAAAAATCAATCCGCTTCCGGCTGTCGCCGCCGAGCACTTCCAAGATGTGGCTTGGGATTTCCGCCTGTCTCAATACGCCGGCGCGCAGCGCGTCGTCTATATCATGGTTCATGTACGCGATCTTGTCGGAAATCTGCACGACCTTTCCTTCCAACGTCGCGGGGGTTCCCACGGTGCGGTGGTTAAAAATCCCGTCCACCACCTCGAAGGTCAGGTTAAGGCCCTCGCCGTTATTTTCCAGAAACTCCACCACCCGCACGCTCTGCTCGTTGTGGCGGAAGCCGCCCGGCATAAGCGCGTCAAGGGCGTCCTCGCCCGTATGTCCGAAAGGGGTATGCCCGAGGTCGTGCCCCAGGGCGATTGCCTCGGTTAAATCCTCGTTAAGCCCGATTCCCCGGGCGACGGTGCGGGCAATCTGCGTGACCTCCAACGTGTGCGTGAGGCGGGTGCGGTAGTGGTCCCCTTCCGGCGAGATAAAAACCTGCGTTTTGTGCATAAGCCGCCGGAAGGCTTTGCTGTGGGTAATCCTGTCGCGGTCTTTTTGGAATTCCGTCCGCATATCGCATTTTTCCGCCGGTTTTTTCCTGCCCTTGGTATAGGCGCTCTTACACGCCAAAGGACTCAGGTTTTCGATTTCAAACCGTTCCTGCCGCTCGCGCAAATTCATAAACCCGCCCCCGCTCTAAATTTCAAATTTGTACCCGACGCCCCAGACCGTTTTGATGGACCATACGTCATTTTCGGTCATTTTTTCCCGCAGGCGTTTTATATGCACGTCCACCGTCCGGGTGTCGCCCATAAACTCGTAGCCCCACAGCTTGTCCAACAGCGTGTCCCGGGTAAAAACCTGACCGGGGTGCGTCGCGAGGAAATGCAGCAGCTCAAATTCCTTCGGGGGAAGTTCCAACACTTTGCCGTGATAAGTTACGGTGTAAGTGGTGTGGTTGATGGCGAGGTTCGGCAGCACCACCTGTTTTGTCATATCGACTTCTTTGTTTTCGTAACGGCGCAGCACCGCCTTAACCCGCGCCACCAGTTCTTTCGGCTCGAAGGGCTTGACGATGTAATCGTCGGCGCCCAGTTCAAGCCCGAGCACCTTGTCAAAAGTTTCGCCCCGGGCGGTCAGCATGATGATGGGAACCGAACTGGACTTCCTGATTTCCCTGCACACCTGGTAGCCGTCCATTTCCGGCAGCATAATGTCGAGCAAAACCAAATGCGGCGCGTAAGACGCAAATTCCTCCACCGCTTTGCGCCCGTTGTGTACTTCCCTCGTTTCAAAGCCTTCCTTATTTAAATATAAACTGATTAGCTCCGCGATGTGCGTGTCGTCGTCCACGATAAAAATTTTTATTTTGCCCGCCATATGAATTCACGTCCTGTTTTTATAAAAAGTTATTTTTAATTTAACCGCCTGTATATAGGCGGTCTATGTACAATTTACATAATAAAATAAAGTTTGACAACGATTTTCTTTTGTGCTTAAATATTTTTCGCTGTTTAGTTATTGCAAACAAAATGTTTAGCAGGACTGTTATACGGGAAAGGGATTTCATGCAAATCGGCGAGAAAATAAAACAGCTCCGCATACGTACCGGGCTTACGCAAGAGGAACTCGCGAGCAGGTGCGACCTTTCCAAAGGGTTCATTTCGCAGGTGGAGCGGGACATCACTTCGCCCTCCATCGCGACGTTGGTGGATATTTTGGAAAGCCTCGGCACCAACCTTCCGGAATTTTTTAAAGAGCCTGAAATCGACAACATCGTTTACAAACAAGAGGACGCGTATTCCACCGAGGATGAAGCGTTGGGGTATAAAATTACGTGGATTATCCCCAACGCGCAGAAAAACGGTATGGAACCCATACTGCTGAAATTAAAGCCGGGCGGGCGCACAAGCGAGTATTCCCCTCACGCGGGGGATGTTTTCGGGTTTGTGGCCGCCGGAGCGGTGACGCTCTGGGTCGGGCGCAAAAAATGGAAAGTTAAAAAGGACGAGTGTTTTTATTACGCGGCAGGGGAAACCTATTTAATAGAGAACCATACGAAAAGCGACGCGGAAGTTATTTGGGTAACGTCGCCGCCTAATTTTTAAATTCAAATTGAAGGGGTCAGTCATGCAGCGTTTTATTGATCTTATCAACGTGACGAAAACTTTCGGCCGCACCCCCGTGTTGGATTCCATCAATTTATACATAAACAAAAACGAATTTCTCACGCTGCTTGGGCCGAGCGGCTGCGGAAAGACCACGACGCTGCGCATTATCGGCGGCTTCGAGCAGCCCACAAGCGGCGACGTGCAGTTTAAAGGCGAATCGATACTTAACGTCCCCCCCCATAAACGCAGGGTCAATACGGTTTTTCAGCGTTACGCGCTGTTCCCCCATATGAACGTGGCGGATAATGTGGCGTTCGGGCTTTCCATCCGCAAAGTCGCCAAAAATATTATCGCGGAAAAAGTAAGCGGTATGCTCAGGCTCGTCAATCTCGACGGTTACGGACCGCGCCCGGTCGCCTCGCTTTCCGGCGGGCAGCAGCAGCGCGTGGCAATCGCCCGGGCGTTGGTAAACGAGCCCGAGGTCTTGCTCCTGGACGAACCGTTGGGCGCGTTGGATTTAAAATTGCGGAAAGAAATGCAGATTGAGCTTAAAAATATGCAGCAGAAAACGGGCATCACTTTCGTATACGTCACCCACGACCAGGAAGAAGCGCTCACCATGTCGGACACCGTGGCGGTGATGAACAACGGGCATATTCTGCAAATCGGCAGGCCCGAGGATATTTACAACGAACCCAAGAACGCCTTTGT
>JAISWA010000243.1 GCA_031271275.1 Clostridiales bacterium
ACAGCGTGTTTTAATTGCAATAAATATGGTAATATTGAAATTAATAGTTGGGTATCAAATTATTAATTTCAATATCAAAGGAGGCGCTGTCCGATGAAAGACAGAGCCGGGATATATAAGACCAATTTGTCCGGGGAAGCCGCGTACCGTTCTTTGCTTCGAAAGCCATCCGCCGGTTTTGCGACGCGGGTATCCTTGTCCAAAGCGGCGGTAAAATCCGCAGGCGAACCTTTGTATATGAAGCGTATTTGGAAAAATTAAGGGACGGGACCTTGTAACGGCATACTAAGGCTGCCGCCACCGCTCCTGGGACCCGGGTAAGGTCAGCGGCAGCGTACAAGAGAAGGACATTAATTTGAGCATCGTAAAAAAGGTCCAGTCCTATTTGGAAATCGGCGGCGCGAACGTGATGGTCACGCGCCTGGACGACAGCAGCCTTGCCGAAAGCAAATCCGGCGACATGAGCCGCCGCAAGCTGACGGCAAACGCGAGCCGCGCGGATATTTTCGTGAGCATACACCAGAATTCCTTTAACAGTTCCAGTGTGCGCGGCGCGCAGGTCTTTTATTTCAACGAGTCGGACAACAGCAAAAAACTGGCGGTCAGCATTCAAAGCCAGTTAAAGGAATTTGCCGACCCGACCAATAAGTTTCTGCCAAAGCCCAACGACAAATACTTCGTGCTCAAACAAACGGCAATGCCCGCCGTCATTGTGGAATGCGGCTTCCTTTCCAACGCGGCGGAAAGGAAAAAGCTTTCCACCGACGAATATCAGGAGCAGATCGCGTGGGCGATTTACGCGGGTATCGTGGATTATTTCGACAGCGAGGAAGCCCAAATGAGTTAAATTTTACGCTGTTAGAATTTAATGAGCATTAAATCACGTCAAACGCATGAACGCGTTTTGGTATTTTTGGCGTCGCAGATTCTGTCAAACCGTACATCGTGGAAATGCCAGAGGAGCGCAGCGACGAAGCATTTTCACGAACGCCAAACGCGTTCATGCGTTTGGCGTAAGCATTAAATGATTCGCCCTTTACAGCCGATATACATATGCTATACTATGGCAAGTAGGTTGGAACAGGGGGGAACTGTATGCTAACCAGTGTCTATTATTACAATATGTATAAGCCGTACATCGTCGGTAACCGCGAGCCGGGCAGCTATACGCCGAAGCGCAGCCGTATCGCCGATAAGCGCGAGTCAACGGAAACCAACAATAAAATTTATGTATTAAATAAGTCCCTTAAAGACGAAATCGTCAATTACGCCCACAATGTTTCCTACGGCGTGACGAATCTGCGTTCCACCGCCAAACAAACTTCCAACGATATGGAGAACTTTAACCGTAACGTTCACCGGGAAGGGTTTAATACCGCGCAGGAATGGCTGTCGGGCGACTTGGAAGAATTCGCGGAGAACTATAACAAATCCTCCGGGTTCATGCAGTCGCAGCAGCAAAGCCCGGCGTTGCGTACCTTTTCCTATGAAATTGCCGACAACCTGTATTATAACCGCGACCGGCTTTCTATGGTGGGGCTTAACGTGGGCGAGGAAGGGCGGCTTTCCTTCGACAGGGAATATTTCCAAAGCATGCCGCAGGAAAAAATAAACGTTGCCATCGGCGAAAATATCCAGATTTTTTCCGGCTTGCAGCGCCATGCGGGGGCGTTTTTGTCGGAGCCGTTGGTAGACCACATGCGCTTTAAAGGGTTGGGCTATCATTACAATTATAAAATGGGCGCGATGGAGACGGACGGTTTCGGGATTCTCGAAACCGGGATGTTAATCGACAAAGCGGTATAAAACTTAAAATGAATAAATCGCAAAAGCCGCCGGGTAAATTTAACCGGCGGTTTTATTATGTATTTCGACCGGCGGACTTGCTTTAAGCCCGCTGTTTATATACAATATGACTGTTAAATTGTATTTGAAGGAGGCGCGGTATGCGCGGAAATGAGAATATTTTTCAAGAACTTTGGGAGACGGTGGACGGGTTGCCGGTGGTGGACACCCACGAGCACTTAACGCCCGAGTCTATGAGGGTTGAGACTACGGGGGATTTTTTCAGTATCGCGTTGGCGCAGTACGCCGGGAGCGATTTGATTTCCGCGGGTATGACGCCTAAGCAGTTGGAAACATTGCTCGGGCACGAGGTGGCGTTCGAGGATAAGCTCAATATTTTTATGCCGTTCTGGGAAAAGGTTTCCAATACCGCCTATAGCCGGGTGTTGGCTGTCGCGGCGCGCGGATTATACGATATCGACGAAATTTCCCGGGAAAGTTTGCCCGAACTGAACAAACGCGTGGCGGAAAAAAACAAACCCGGTTTGTACAAAGAAATTTTACAGGACAAATGCCGCATCAAATACTGCCTGTGGGACCAGTCCTTCACCGGGTACCCCAAGAAGGACGACTTCTTCCGGCTTTCCCTGAGGCTTGACGACATCGTGTTTGTCAACAGCGCGGAGGACATTAAAAGCCTTGAGCACAAGTATAACGTTTCCATCAGCAGTCCCGAAGGGTTGGAGGAAATTATGGAGGTCAGAATCTCCAACAACAAGCCGCGCGGTCTTACCGCGATTAAAACCGCGTTGGCGTACAACCGCACGCTGCATTTCGAGACGGTTTCCCGGGCGGAAGCCGTGCTTTCGATGGACCATATCCTGCGGAACCGCTTTACCGAGGCCGACGTAAAAATCCTGCAGGACTATATGATGAACAGCCTTATGCTGAAAGCTTTTTGGCACAACCTTACCATACAGGTACATACCGGTCTGCAGGAAGGCTCCGGCAATGTCATTTACCACGCCAACCCGGCGCTGCTTTCCACGTTGGTCAGCAACCACCCGGCGACGCGGGTGGACTTATTCCACGGAGGGTATCCTTACGGCGGCGAACTTTCCGCTATGGCGAAAATGTTCCCCAACGTGTACATCGACATGGCGTGGCTGCATGTGATTTCACCTTCGTTTGTGCGCAGGTACCTTCCGGAATGGCTTGACACCGTGCCGGTCAGCAAGCTGATGGGCTTCGGCGGCGACTATACCTTCGTGGAAGGGGTGTACGGGCATTTGCAGCTCGCTAAAGAGAACATTACATGCGTACTCGCCGACAAAGTCGCGGACGGTGTGTTCACCATGACCGACGCAAAACGTTACGCGAAAATGATGCTGTACGAAAACCCGGACAGCTTGTTTATG
>JAISWA010000269.1 GCA_031271275.1 Clostridiales bacterium
ACGCTGTACGACACCGCCAACGGCTACACCACCAGCGAGGACCGTATCGGCACGGCGCTTGGCGCTGTGCGGGAAAAAATTATTTTATGCACCAAATCCTCCGGGAACACGCCGGAAAAAATGACGGCGCATTTGGAAAACAGCTTGAAAATGCTGAGGACGGATTATCTCGACGTTCTGCAAATACATAACCCGTCCTTTGTGCCCAAACCGGGCGGCGAGGACGGGCTGTACGACTGTCTGTTAAAAGCGAGGGCGCAGGGGAAAATCCGTTTCATCGGCATAACCGCCCACAGCCGCGAGCGGGCGCGTGAGGCGGCGGAATCCGGCTTGTACGACGTACTGCAATATCCGCTTTCGTATCTTTCGTCAGTGGAGGAGTTGGATTTGATTACCCTCTGCCAAGAAAAGAACGTCGGGCTGCTCGCAATGAAGGGGCTGTGCGGGGGGCTGCTTACCAACATAAAAGCGGCGTTCGCGTTCCTGCGCCAGTATGAGAATGTTTTCCCCATTTGGGGTATGCAGAAAATTTCCGAGTTGGACGAATTTATTTCGTATGAGAACCACCTGCCGGTAATGGATGAGGAAATGGAACGCGCCATTGAAACCGACAGGGCGGAATTGTCGGGAAGCTTCTGCCGGGGCTGCGGCTATTGCCTGCCCTGCCCCGCGAACGTCCCCATCCCCATGGCGGCGCGCATTACGTTCCTGCTCAACCGGTCTGTGCGCGAAAGCTTCACCACGGAGGACTGGCGCGAAAACATGCGCCGCATAGACGGCTGCACCGGCTGCGGGCACTGCAAAGCGCACTGCCCGTACCGTCTGGACACGCCGGAGTTGCTAAAGCGTCAGCAGAAGGAATACTTCAGTATGCTTCTATAACACGGAAAATAAAAAGGGAAAGTCTTGAAGCGCCGAAGCGCTGAGACTTTCCCTAATCTTTTTGAGCAAGCCTGTAAGCCGGGTTCTGTCGTGGACAGCCATCTATCTCGCCCGCGCGTCGCCGCGCGAATCAAGCGACCCTACCAAAGCGGGAGCGGGCAACTCCTTACGGTTTAACCGTATGCTTTATTCGGTCTTGCTTCGGGCGGGGTTTACAGAGCCCGCGCCGTTACCGGCGCGGCGGTGAGCTCTTGCCTCACCTTTCCATCCTTACCCGTCGGGGAAAGTTCATTCCGGCGGGCGGTTTATTTCTGTTGCACTTTCCCTGAAGTCGCCTTCGCCGGGCGTTACCCGGCGCCCTTGCCCTGTGAAGCCCGGACTTTCCTCATGCGTTACCGCACGCGGCTGCCCGGCTTACTCGTAAATTATTCTTCCGTTCCGTCGTCCGCAGAAACTTCTTCGTCCGCGGTTTCCGCCACTTCCTCAACAACGCTTTCTTCTTCAACAGCATCTTCCTCAACGGCGTCTTCCTCAACCAGTTCTTCGCCGGAATCGACCGCCTCGTCTTCCTCCGCGTCCCCGCCGAAATCGGCTTCCCGCTTTGAAAGGCTTATCTTATGGCTTTCCTCGTTGATGTCCGTTACCTTCACTTGGATTATCTGACCGACGGACAATTCTTCCTCGGGCTTCGCGATGTGCCGGTTGGCAATCTGCGATATGTGCACCAACCCGTCCACGCCGTCCTCAAGGGTGACGAACGCGCCGAAGGTGGTCATGCGAACGACCTTACCTTCCACGATGCTGCCGACGGGGTATTTCTCGGCGACATTGTTCCAGGGGTTGCTCTCGTTGTCTTTTAACGAAAGGGAAATTTTATTTTTCTCGGGGTTGACTTCAATAACGGTGACGGTCACTTTGTCGCCTGCCTGCAGCACGTCGGTAACTTTGCGCACGCGCTTCCACGACAGTTCCGAAATATGCACCAAACCGTCCACGCCGCCCAAATCGATAAACGCGCCGAACTCCACAATGCGGCTGACCACGCCCTCAAGGCGCTGCCCGGCTTCCAGAGAGCCGAACAATTCATCCCTGCGCTGCTGATGCTCGATGGCGGCAAGCTCCTTCCGCCCGGCTACAATGCGCCGCTTCGAGCGGTCGAACTCCAGAATATTAAAATTGAACTCGCGGCCTTTGAAAACGCTTAAATCTTCCACAAAGCGGTTGGATATCTGGGACGAAGGCACGAACACGCGGCAGTTTTCGATAAGCGCGATAAGCCCGCCCTTTACCACTTCGGTGACTTTACCGGGGAGAGGGGTCTTGTCGGTAAACGCCTGCTCGATTACCTTGAAATGAACCTGATTGTCCAACCTCTTTTTAGAAACCAACACATTCCCGTCGCTGTCGTTGACCCGCAGAACCTGCACGTCAAAGGTGTCGCCGGGTTTTACAAGCTGAGTGATTTCAGCGTTCGGGTCTTCCGTCATTTCCGCCTTGGTAATCAAGCCGTCTGATTTGTAACCCAGGTCTACCGTGACCTCGCTGCTTGTTACCGAAATGACCGTGGCCTTCACGATATCACCGGTATGCAGCGAAACGAGGGACTCGTTCAACATATCCTCGAATGATTCCGCAGCCGGAGCGGGCTTTATTTCCGGCGCGGGCGCTGCCTGCATTTCTTCCGCAGCCGCAGCTGCCGTTTGAAGTTCCGTATTGGCGATATCGTTCATAAATTGAATGGCCTCCTTTGTGATGGCCGGTGGCGTGGAAGCGCCTGCCGTTATTCCTATCTTATCATCTGCTTTTAAAAACTGCAACCGAAATTCATGAACAGACGCGAGCAAATAAGTCCTTTCGCAATGTTTGGCGCATATCTCAAACAGCTTTCGCGTGTTGGAACTGTTCCTGTCGCCGAGCACGAGCATGACGTCCATACGCCGCGCCAGTTCCTCCGCCTCCGCCTGCCGCTTCCCCGTGGCGTCGCATATGGTGTCGTGTACGGTGATGTCGGGTCGGATCTCGCTGAGCCTTGACGCTATTTTCTCAAACTTCCCGCGTTCGAAAGTCGTCTGCGCCACTAAGGAATATTGCCGCTCCGGCTTCAGTTTGGCGAGCAGTTCTTCCAAACCGGGGGCGACGACCGCGCCCTCACTTAAATACGCGGTAACTTCCGGGTGGGAAGCTTCGCCGAGTACGATTAAGACATGCCCTTCCGGAAGGGATTGCGCGATGCGGTGTATTTTTTTCACGTCGGGGCAGGTGCAGTCTATGTACGGGATGCCCCGGCGCTTCATTTCCGCTTCCCGCGACGGGGAGATGCCGTGGGAGCGAATGACCACCGTCTCGCCGCGCCAATCGTCCAAATCGTCCATGATCCGCACGCCGTTCGCCGCAAGCTCGTCGGTCACCGTCTTGTTGTGTATCAGCGGCCCGTAAGTGGCCATCGGGTATTTTCCCATTTCCCCGCGGACGGCGTTGACCGCCCGCGCCACGCCCGCGCAATAACCCGCGGTGCGCGCGGGATGTATCGTAATCATGCGTCCGCCTCCCCGCAGCATTCTTCAACCGCGCCCATGATTTCTTCCGTTATTGTATTCAGCGTATCGGTTTTGATTTTCATTCCCGCGTACTTTTCCAACGTAAGGGGCGCGCCGAACCGTATGCGCGTTTTACGAAAGAAACGGTATTCCCCCGAAATACCGGCGGGGACGACGGGAACCCCCGCCTTTAACGCGAACATCGCCGCCCCGTTTTTCGCGCCGGATAAACCTTCGGAACGGGTGCCTTGGGAAAATACCAACAGCCCGTTCCCTTCGCTTAAAATTTCCACCGCTTTTTTGTAGGACCGGATATCGGCGGCTTTCCGGTCCACCGGGAACCCGCCCAGCCCGCGAAAAAACATGTCGCCGAGCTTGTTCTCAAACAGCTCCTTCTTCCCCATAAAATACACCCGGCGCTTAATACTGGTGGCGAGCAGTATGGGGTCCATGGCTTTTATGTGGTTGGAGCACAGCACAAAACCGCCGGATTCCGGCAAATTTTCCGCGCCGCTTGATTTAACCCGGTAAAGTACGCGCGTGAGCAGCCACATTACGGCTTTCGCAAAACGGTAGAACATTCCCGAAGCCCGCCTTTAATAATTATTTCCGCGACTTTTCCTATCACTTCTTCTTCGTCCATTTCGCTTGTGTCAAGGTATACCGCGCCGTCCGCCCGCGTAAGAGGCGAAATTTTGCGGTGGGTATCGCGGTAGTCCCGTTCCTCTATTTCCCTGCGCACGTCCGCCGGGTCGCAGGGCTTATTGCTTAATTGCAGTTCGCTGACGCGCCTTTTGACCCGGGCTTCAATACTCGCGTCCAGGTAAATTTTCACTTGCGCCCACGGGAGCACCTGGCTTCCGATATCCCGCCCGTCCATGACAACCCTGCCGTTTTCGGCAATCGCGCGCTGCAGCGCCGTAAGCTTTTCCCGCACTTGCGCGTAAACCGCCACCACCGAAGAACCTTCGGCTATTTCCTGCGTGCGCAGCGCCTGCGTTACGTCCTCGCCGTTTAAAAACAATTGCTGACCGCCTTCCGACGGGGAAATTTCAATTTCAATATCCGCAAGGCATTTTTCGACAGCCGCCTCGTCTTTAATATTCAACCCGCGCCGCACATAATACAGGGCGATTGCCCGGTACATCGCGCCGGTGTCGATATGCGCCAAGTGAAACATTTGCGCGATTCTTTTCGCGACGGTGCTTTTGCCCGCGCCGCCGGGGCCGTCTATTGCCACCGCGAAGCGCGGCGTTTGTGTTTTATCCATACGCTTCCCCTTCCGCTGCGGAAATACCCGCGAGATACCCCGTGGAAAACGCGATTTGCAGGTTGTACCCGCCCGTCATCGCGTCCACGTCGAGCACTTCGCCCGCGAAATATAAACCGTTGATTTTTTTTGACATAAGCGTAGACGGGTTGATTTCCCGCACGTCCACGCCCCCGGCGGTTATCACCGCCTCGTTGTACCCCGCCGTGGCGACGGGGGTTATGGCAAGCCCTTTCAGCAGCCCGGTGAATTTTAACCGTTCTTCCCGGGTTATCTCGTTGGTTTTGCGGCTTGGCGGAATACCGCTTAACGCTACCACCGTTTCAATCAGCCTTTGCGGCAGCAGCCCTTCGACGGCGTTTGAAAAATGCCTGTTGATATTTTCATGGAAGTCCCGCGTGACGCGGGCGTCGAGTTTTTCAAAAGCAAGCGCGGGCTTTAAGTCGATGAAAATTTTGATTCCCTTCCCGGGCTTGTCCGCTATAAAACGGCTTGCGCTTAATATAACGGGACCGGAAACGCCGGTATGGGTGAACAGCATCTCGCCGGTTTCGGCGTACAGCGGCTTCTTTTTCCCGGGGTCGTGAACCGATACGCGGATATTTTTCAAGCTTAACCCGGTAAGTTCCCGCGCCCATGCTTCCGAAACGGTTAACGGCACAAGCGAAGGGAAACGGGGGGTGACGGAATGGCCGAGGGCTTCGGCAAAGCCGTAGCCGTCGCCGGTGGAGCCGGTGGAAGGGTAGGAAAGCCCGCCTGTGGCGACAATGACCGCGTCGGCGCTTATAAAGCCGCCGTCGGTTTTGACCCCGCTGACGCGCCCGCCGCCGTCTGTTTCGATGGAGAGGGCTTTCCTGTTCAAAATAACCCGCGCTTTATGTTTCTTCATGTAATATTCCAACGCGGACGTGATATCGCTGGCGTGGCCCGAAGCCGGAAACACCCGGCGGCCGCGTTCGACGACCAACGGGACGTTGTTACTCTCAAAAAATTCCATGGTGGCGGCGCTGCCCAACGCGCTAAACGCGCTGTACAAAAAACGGGCGTTGGTATTCACGCGGGAAAGCAGACCGTCGGCATCGGCGGCGTTGGTTAAGTTGCAGCGCCCTTTTCCGGTGATATACAGTTTTTTGCCGAGCTTTTCGTTCTTTTCGATTAAAACGGCGGAAGCGCCCCGCGCTGCCGCAGCGCAGGCTGCCATCATGCCGGCGGGGCCGCCCCCGATCACTAAAACGGAACGCATATAAACCCTCATCCTTGTCACTTTTCACAAATTTACCACAGCCGGCGCGGGTTTGTATACCGCCGTTCCGCGTAAGTTGTGCTTTTAAGCGGTAATTGTTATACTTTTTATATTATTTTTATAGCGGAGCGTCCTATGCGTTTTATAGCGGCTAAGAACTTGAAACCGGGAATGCTTGTTGGTAAAAATTTTTACAACAACAGCATGTGTATCATGCTGCGCAAAGGCGTCCTGCTTAACTCGTCGCTGATAAAGACGATAAACCGCGTCAATATCGCCGGTTTGTACATAGACGACGAGCTTACGAGTGACATTGTGCTGAAGCCCTTAATCGACGACGACCTTAAATTGGAATTTGCCACCGAGGTCCGGAGTATTTTTTCGTCGGTGCAGACGGTGGTAAAACCGGTAACGGGGCATATGGACAATATCGTTAAATCCATCATCGACCAGATTTCGAGCAAGCCGAACTACATGGTCAACATGCACGAGCTAAAACTATTCGACAACTATACCTTTCAGCATTCCATCAACGTTTGCATTCTGAGCACCGTGCTCGGCCACGCGCAAAAACTTTCCGACAACCAAATCAACAACCTCGCCCTTGCCGCCGTATATCACGATATAGGGAAAATGTTTATCGACCAGCGGATAATCAACAAGCCCGGCCCGCTGACCGACGAGGAACGCGCCATCGTCAAAAAACATCCCCTGTTGGGGATAGAATACCTGCGCAAGCTCGACATGAAGCGAAGCGACGTTTTGGAAGGGGTGTTCCGTCACCACGAACGTTTCGACGGCATGGGCTACCCAAGCGGGCTTGCCGGGGAAAATATCGGCATTTTCGGAAAGATCATCGCGCTGACCGACGTCTTTGACGCCATCACTTCCAACCGCGCTTACCTCACGGCGCTGCTGCCTTCCGAAGCGGTGGAGTATATCATGGCAAACGCCGGGCAGCATTTTGACCCCGAGCTTACGCAGCTGTTCGTGAATAACATTTCCGCGTACCCCATAGGCGTGACCGTGCGCCTCTCAAACGGGTTGGTGGGCGTCGTCGCGGAAAATTATACGGGTTATACCATGCGCCCTTTGGTTAAAATATTACCGGGGGACCCGAAGGAGCGCCCCTATTTTATCAACTTAAGAGGAGACCCGGCGGCAAAATCGGTCACCATCGTCGGGGTGATTTCCTGAGTATTTGCCTACGGCGCGCGCACGGGGTATACTGGTATTACATTTGTCAATTCGCGATTTTTGCGAAGCGTCAAATGAGGGCAGTGAGCGAACCAGCGGTTTTTCAAAGAAAAACCGCGAGCGGAGCGAACGCTCTGCCCGAATAGCAAGCAAAAATTACATCTGTACAACTGTAATACTGGGTGCTGTAATTAAAAAAACGGGGGTGTAATGGTTTCGACGGGGATTTTGAAAGTACGGACAGCCATCCGCAGACGGTGACTGCGAGCCGGATCGTTTACGATACACGGCTGACAAAACCGAAACCTTAAAAAGAAACGACAATAATAAATTAGCTTACGCCGCTTAATTAAGGCGGCCGTCGGCCCGGAGTCTCCCGCAGTTCCGGTAACCGGCGTCGACTATGCGGGGAACTTTTTCGCCTAAGCTTTGCCGCGAAAAAAGAACCCATGAAGCTACTGAGACCCGGCGCGTGTTGGTTTGCGCCCGGTTGAGGGAATGCCTAATAACCAACTGTGATGGGAGAAGTCTTTACCGATAGGTTTCCGGACGGGGGTTCGACTCCCCCCACCTCCATTAGTAATGTTTTGCGTTTACAAAAGGAGAATCATAATGTTGGTTTTCATTGATGAAAGTGGTAAACCACACCCCAATGATTCAACAACAAATCCGGTGTTATGTGGTGTCTGTATAAAAGAATCAGACATTAAATACATATCACAGAGCATTTTTCGTTTAAAGATGAATGTTTTTGGCAAGGATACAGAAATTAAATCAACTTCATTGATTAATCGCAGAGTAATTGTTAAAAATATGACAAAAAACAAATTTTATTTAGATGAATTTGTTAAAATCGTTTGTGGTTTTGATGTTAAAGTGTTTTCTATAATTATGGAAAAACCCGATAATCCATTAATTATGAGCGAGAATAAGCTGCCAAAGCATTATTTACTATTGGTTAAAAGAGCCGAATATTTTTGCGAGAATAACAATATTGAAAAAGCTATCTTAGTTTTTGATGAGTCAAAGACAAATGATGATTTACTTATTGCAAAGCGTATTGTTAAATTTCTTTTTATGTCAAAACTCGGAAAAAACTTTAAACATGTCCTTGAAATGCCGTTTTTTGTAAATTCA
>JAISWA010000285.1 GCA_031271275.1 Clostridiales bacterium
ATCGGAAAGGGTATACGTTAAGCACAACCTAATTCCCGCCACAAAGGGGCGACGGTGATTCCGGGGTAAGCCATATATTGACAATAATACGCAGTAATGCAATAATAGAAATTGCCATAAGTCATCAACACCGCCGTTGATGAATAAAGCGCTCGGGACAGTCTGTCTTGAGCGTTTTTATTTACCCGCCACAAATTAACGGGACGGGTGCGGGCGCATTCTCATACACATAACGTGCGCCGCTACGCAAGGCATGTGGTGCGTCTGGTGAAAGCGCTCAAATATGAGCGTGTTTAACTTCGGAATTTCCGCAGTTGGCAACTGTTCAAATTGAACAGTTCAATCGACAGCTGTTCAGATTTAACGCCTTGACCGGGACAGATGAGTAATCACCCGCTGCTTGTCCGTTCATACCAGAACCGTTATAATATGCCCTGCAAGCTGTGGGCGGTTTCTGGCCGGACTTCGAAAGGAGCGAGGCCATGCTGGATATTATTTCGGTTGCTGTTACGGTGATTTCGATTGTCGTTACAATTATTGGAATATACGAAGCGAAGAAACAAAACAAAAAATAAGCCGCCCTCGGCAAGGAAACGGCTTATTTTGGCATTAATTAAAGCATGATTAGTGTCCGGCCTGACCGCCAATCAGCTTGTGTACCAGATTGGCGGGGCGTTCTAAGCGCCCTGCCTTTTTATTCTTTCCACATTATAACCGGGGTATGCGCGGCGTGTCAAACCTTGCCTAACAATAATTATATTTCATTGGTGAATAATATTTTAGGTAAACTATAGTACGCCCCTCCGCAATACTTCATATGTACGCCCACATTTACGGTGAAGCCGCCGTCCTTGTGGGCGTACATGCTTGCCGCCCCTCATTCCCCGATAACCTTCACCAACACGCGCTTGTCTCTCATCCCGTCAAACTCTCCGTAAAATATCTGCTCCCAGGTGCCAAAGTCCAATTTCCCGTTTGTCACCGCCACCACCGCTTCCCGCCCCATGACCGAACGCTTCAAATGGGCGTCGGCGTTGTCCTCATAGCCGTTGTGCTCGTATTGGTTATAGGGTTTTTCCGGCGCGAGCTTTTCCAACCAACGGTCGAAATCCCGGTGCAAGCCGCTTTCGTTGTCGTTGACGAACACGCTCGCCGTGATGTGCATGGCGTTAACAAGGCACAGCCCTTCGCGGATTCCGCTTTCGGCAAGCGCGGCTTCCACCTGAGACGTGATATTTATGTAAGCGCGACGGGTTTTGGCGTGAAAATAAAGCTCCTTGCGAAATGATTTCATTGTGCCGCCTCCTTGTTTTTTAGGACTGGGTATAGTCCGATTTCCGCAGGTACCGGTTGAACATTTTCTGATACGCCGTCCACCGCCCGGGCGTTTTGTCCTGGTCGAGGGTTTCCTCGTATGCCTTGACCTTCGCGTCCATATTGTCCGCGCAGTGCAGAATGAACGCCTCCATGGTACTGGGGAGTTTCGGCGAGCCGAACTCATATTCCCCGTGGTGGGAGACGATGGAATGCTTCATTAAACTCAGCAGCTCGTGGGGGAAGCCGGGAATCTTCGCCGCCTCGGCGGTGACCATTTCCGCGCCCATCATAATATGCCCGAGCATCTGCCCGTCGTCGGTGTAGTCGTTGTCGGGCATTTTGGAAAGCTCGTAAATCTTTCCGATGTCGTGCAGCATGGCGGTGGAAAGCAGCAAATCCCGGTTGATATATTTATAGCGCGCGCTCATAAAGTCGCAAATTTGCGTGACGGACAGGGTGTGTTCCAACAGCCCGCCCATAAAGCTGTGGTGCAGCGCTTTGGCGGCGGAGTGGGACTTGAACGCGCGGACGGTTTCGCCGTCGTTAATCAGGATATTTTCCACCAACCCGCGTATCATGGGGTTTTTGAGGGACTGTATGTAGCCGGTGATTTGCCCGTACATTTCCTCGATATCTTTTTCCGTGCAGGGGATGTAATCGTCGATGGCGTACTCGCCGTCCAAACTGCGGCGTATACGCGCGATTTTTATTTGCAAATCGTTCTGGTAAAGCAGCACCGTACCGTCTATTTTGATGACTTCGCCTTCCTCGAAGCTGTGTATGTCGTTGGTCAGCTCCCATACTTTGGCGTCGGCTACGCCGGTCTTGTCCTGTAATTTCAGCGACAGGTACGTCTTGCCCGAGCGCGTTTTAAGGCTCTGCTTCTGCTTGCACAGGTAGTGCTCGATGATATGCTCGTTTTCTTTTAATCCGTCGATATAGCGCATAAAAATTCCCTTTCGTTCTGGAAGAATTCAGTCTCTTGCGCTTCAGTATACCATTTTGCCGTTTAAAATGTATAATGTCCTCTGAAATCAACGGGAGGAGCTTAATGGCCATGAAAGATTTTTTTAATCCCAAGGGCGTTTTTACCACGCGCAATTTAGCGCTGATGGCGCTGATGGTGGCGGCGTCCACCGTGCTCGGTATGCTTGAAACCTTTGTGGACCCGTCGCAGAAGCTTTACAGCTTCGCCTACCTGCCCCGCGCCATGGCGGCGCTGTCTTTCGGGCCCTACGCGGCGGTGGCGGTGGCGTTCGTCTCCGACTTCACCGGCTTCCTGACCAACCCGAGCTACGGCTATTTTTTCGGGTACGCGGTAAGCGCGATGGTGACGGACTTTATTTGCGCGGCGTTTTTGTATAAACGGAAAATCACTTTTTTACGCGCGGCGGCGGCGCGGGCGTTGGTGGTCGTACTGGTGGTGTTCGGGCTTAACGGAATCTGGCAGGTGTTTTATTACGGGGCGGAAGCGGCGAAATATTTCTCCCTGTTCCGGCTGCTGCGCAACCTGATCCAGTTCCCGCTGGACGTGTATCTGATGGTGATGATGGGCGGGCATGTGCGGAAATTCCTTTCCGGGGAGTGGAAGTGACGCGCCAAACGCGTTCATGCCTTTGGCGTGATGGAACGGCGCGGCTTTTTTTAAAGGGTTGATTCCATGCTTAAAGCGGAGAACATCTCCAAAAAATATAAACACGAAGTATTAAACGGCGTAAGCTTTTCCGCGAAGGGCGGGGAAATCGTCGGCATCGCCGGGGAGAACGGCTCGGGCAAGTCCACGCTGCTTTCGGTGATGACCGGGGCGGCGCGTCCCGAAGCGGGGCGCGTGCTTGTGGAGGGCGAGGACATTGCCAAAAACCCCCGCGCGCTGCGGAAATGGGTGGGCTATGTGCCGCAGGAAGATTCCCTGTTCGGGAATTTGTCCGCGAGGGACAATTTAAAATTATGGGCGGCGGCTTACGGAGCCGATTGGAAAAACGCGCTGCCCTATCTGTTCCCCGAACCCAACGGGGAAACGGAAATTTTCCTGCGCAAAAAAGCGGACGCCCTTTCCGGCGGGATGCGCAAGCGGCTTTCCATCGCGCTTTCGCTGACGCACAGCCCGCGCTATTTAATCATGGACGAACCCACCGCCGGGTTGGATATCGGCTTTAAATGGGAGCTTATGAAAACCGTGCGGGAAATGAGCGCCCGCGGGCATTGCGTGATTTTTACCTCCCACCAACCGGACGAACTGCTGCAGTGCGACCGGCTGTATGTGCTTCGGGGCGGGGCGTTTGTATACGCGGGCGACCCGAAAGCGCTTTGCGGCGGCGAACCCGGCTTCGGCGAGGCGCTGTTTACCCTGATTAAAGCGCGGGACGCCGCGGAACGGTTGGCGGTATAGTGGGGATTATGTTCATTTGGATAGAGATAAAAAAATACCTGCTCGCCTATAAGCGCGTTTTGTTTTGGCTCGCTTCCGCCGGGCTGACAAGCGCACTGTTAATCGCGGGGGTTCGGGCGGCGCTCGCCCGGGAAAATTTCTTCGAGCCCTTTTCCGTCGGCGTGGTCGATAACGGCGGCTCGCCGGAAATCCGGTATGTGTTCGATTATTTCGACGAGGTTATCGCGTTGGAGTATCTGGAAAAACCCGAGGCGGAGGCAAAACTCGCCGAGGGGACCATTCCGGCGTATGTGGAATTGCCGGAAAGCTTCGCGCGGGACATTATCACCGGAAGGAATTCCCCTTTCACCCTGTACGGGAACCGCGACTACCCGCTGCGGCTTTCCCTCTCGAAGTTACTGGCAAAAAGCGGCGTGGCGTTCCTTTCGTCGGCGCAGGCGGGGATTTACGCGACGTTAGACTACGCCGCAGCCCACGGCTTACCGGGGGAAACCATAGACGCCCGCGTGCTGCTGCCGATTAACGTGGCGTTTGTGAAAAAACTGCTCGCCCATGAGGAATTTTTTGATTCCCGCACCGTGCAAGCCACCGGAACGAGCGACCCGGGCGCGTATTACGGGTGGACCTTCGCGGCGTTTATGTTTATGGCGGGTTTGCTGTCCTTCCTGCCGACCCTGCGCGGGTATGGCAAGGCGGTGTACGCGCGTTACCGGTTGGCGGGTCAGTCCTTTTTTAAAATACAGTTCATCCGGCTCGCGGGGTTGTTCGCGGTGGAAGCGTTGATTGCCGCGCCGGTGTTTACCGTCGCCGCGGCATGGCTGAACGCGTCCCCCGCGTTGGCGCTTGCGAAAGGGCTGTCGTTGGCGCTGTGCGTAAGCGCGTTCGGGTTGGCGGCGGCGGCGCTGTTTCGCGGGAAAGCGGCGGCGTGCGGGGTTTTTATTTTTTTGATTGCGCTGACGATGCTGTTTTTTTCCGGCGGGACGGTTCCCCTCGCCTTTTTGCCGAGGGAAACCCATGTACTGCGCTATTTAACCGTGCCGTACTGGGCGGCGGGGGAAACTTTTTCCGCCTGCGGGGCGCTGTCGGGGTTCGCGGTGATTTTTTTCGGGGTGGCGTGTGTTTTTGAATTTTTTTCTGTACGCTTTTCGCGCGCGGTTTAAAACGGCGGCGGTCAACAAGCCGTTCGTCGCCGCGTTTTTTTTACTGGCGGCGGCGGTGTTGGCGCTTGGGCTGATTTTTAACCACCCGGGCGGGCTTTCCCTGCGCGTGGGCGTGTTGGAAACGGACGCGCCTGTGGCGCTTCGCACCCTTAAAAGCTTGCGGTATTACAGCGAGGGGTTTTGCGAGATCGTCGGCTACGGGGACGGGGAAACCATGCGGCTCGACGTTTCCGCCCGTAAAATAGACTGCGCCTATGTGATTACCCCCGGCGCGGAGGGGTTGGAAACCAAAGGCGCGATTATTGCCTACCGCTCCCCGGCGACGGTGGCGGGCAGGGTGATGGATTTAATCGTGGCGGCGGCGTACTTGGAAAATTTCGCCGGGGAATTGGGACGGGAAGTGTTAACGCCCCTGATTACGGAGATGGAAAATGTTTACCCCGAAAAGATTCCCGCCGACCTGCAAAGCCGCGCCGACGCGTATCTGAAAGACGGCGCGCTGATGGAAATGGTATTGGCGGAAACGGGGGGAGCGGTTTTAAACGCGCCGGAACCCGCCCCTTACCGCAGGCTGTTCCACGGGTTGGTGGGGCTGTTCGGGTGGCTGTTGGCGCTGCTGTGCGCGATGGGGTTGGCGGGCGACACGGACCGTGCCGTGCTGAACCGGTTAAAAACCGCCGGTCGCGGCGGTTGGGCGTTTCAATTTGCCGGGATGTGCGTCCTGTTCGCCGTAACCGCCGCGTTTACTTTCGTAACGGTCGCGGCGGGCGGGGTTTTTTATCCGGGGCTTACGGCGGGTATGGGGAAGGAAATCTTGATGGGCTTTTCCTACGCGGCGGCGCTGACCGGCGTGGCTTCGCTGTTCGCGGCGTTGGCGCGGGCGGAAGCGTTCCCCGCGCTTATTATGTTCGCGTTTATTTTTGCCGCGCTGCTTGGCGGTGCGTTTTTCGATATCCGGGAAGTGTTGGCACAAGCCGGGTTTACGCGGTTTTTGTTCCCTCCGTATTATTATTTGGAAGGAACCGTCGGCTCAGCCACGGGTATGCCGTGGCCGCAAGCCGCGATATTGGCAGGGATAGGCGCAACGGCGGGATGGGCAGCCGGTGCGGCGGACTAAAATTATTTATTATGCTCCTTCAAATACACGTCGTGGGAGCCGCCTTCCATAATGCTTACGGCGGATACCCGCGTAAGCCGCGCCTTCTCCTGCAATTCCTTTATATTCAGCGCGCCGCAGTTGCACATGGCGGATTTTATCTTGCTCAGGGTCAGATTCAAATTGTCGTGCAGGCTGCCCGCGTAGGGCACATACGCGTCCACGCCTTCCTCAAACGCCAGCCCGGAGCTCCCCCCAAGGTCGTAGCGCTGCCAGTTGCGGGCGCGTTCCGTCCCCTCGCCCCAGTATTCCTTCATATAGTTTCCGTTAACCAACACGCGGTTGGTAGGGCTTTCGTCAAACCGCGCGAAGTATCTGCCGAGCATACAGAAGTCCGCGCCCATCGCCAACGCCAAGGTGATGTGGTAATCAAAAACCACGCCGCCGTCGGAGCAAACCGGCACATACGTTCCGGTTTCCTTAAAATACTCGTCCCGGGCGCGGGCGACTTCGATCACGGAGGTCGCCTGCCCCCTGCCAATGCCCTTGACCTCGCGGGTGATGCAGATTGCCGCGGGACCGATGCCCACTTTAATGAAATCCGCGCCCGCGTCCGCCAGATAGCGGAAACCGTCGCCGTCCACCACGTTCCCCGCGCCTATTTTCACCGTTTCGCCGTATTTGGAACGCACAAACGCGATCGTCCGCTGCTGCCATTCGGAAAAACCCTCCGAGGAATCGATGCACAGCACGTCCACGCCCGCCTCCACCAACGCCGGTATGCGTTCCTCATAATCCCGCGTGTTTATCCCCGCGCCGACTACATACCGCTTGGACGCGTCCAACAGCCCCATGGGGTTCTCTTTGTGGGAGGCGTAGTCTTTGCGGAAAACAAACGCCACCAACCGTTGATGGTTATCCACGACAGGCAGCGCGTTCAATTTATTGTCCCATATTAAATCATTGGCTTCGCTTAGCGTCATGCCCTCGTTCCCGTAAATCAGCTTGTCCAACGGAGTCATAAACGACGAAACGGGCGCGTCAAGCGGCATACGGCTTACGCGGTAGTCCCAACTGGTGACCAACCCGAGGAATTTGCCCCGGGCGGTTCCGTCTTCCGTCACCGCCACGGTGGAGTGCCCGGTCTTTTCCTTCAGCGCCAAAATGTCCGCGAGCGTACCGTTTGGCTTGATATTGGAGTCACTGGAAACAAACCCTGCCTTGTAATGCTTTACCCGCTTAACCATCGCCACCTGGCTCTCTATGGACTGCGAGCCGTACAAAAAAGAAATCCCGCCTTCTTTGGCAAGCGCGGAGGCCATCGTGTCGTCCGATAC
>JAISWA010000033.1 GCA_031271275.1 Clostridiales bacterium
TAATAGAGATTTATGAAGCATCCTATACAAAAAAACGCGCAGGGAACGGCTGACGCCACGCCCTGCGCGTAAAATGTAGGCGTATGAAAAAGCATCCTGCATACGGCAGCGGCCTTCCGACACTGCGCGGATGGTTCACATTAGTTTATTTTTGATTCGTCCTCAGCCATTTCCTTTATCTGTAACTTCACCAGTTCCACATCTTCCGGTTCCATTGTCGCGATAAGTTCTCTCGTCATTAATTTTATGGATTTGTTGCTCCTTGCGTCCGCGTCCAAACTTAAAAGCTTAAACAAAAATTCCTTTTCCTTGTGTCTTGTTTCGACTGACATTAAGCATCCCCCTTTCTGCCGGCTATCAGCATTAAACCGTCCCGCTTTCCGCCACACAAATATTTTACGGCGCAAACCAAGCCGCGTCAACCAAAGCGCCTATTTCACCCGCGAATAATTCACGCCCTGCGCGTATTTCACCCGCGAAGAATTATAACGCGCCGAATCGTTCACAGAATGTTCAAAATTATCAATTCTTTGTTCACATTCAGGGTATATAGTGAAAAGGAGCATTACGCATATCTTTTACAGGAGGATTCCAGTGAAGAACAAAAAACGCAAATGGCCCCGGGTACTGCTGTTTTTGATTTTGATCGGGGGGACGGCGACGGGGCTGTACCTGTATTTCAGCCGGCAGAGCGTTCCGGTCAGCGCGCAGGAATATGTTCCGCCCACGTTCCCGCTTGCCAAAACCGACATGGTAAAGACCGTCAGCGTTTCCGGCGTGGTGCGAAGCGCGGAAACGCAGAACGTCTACTCCACCCAAACCTACCCGGTAAAGGAAGTTTTGGCGGGCGTGGGCGATAGGGTCAAGGCGGGGGACGTGTTGGCGCGGCTCGACATGTCGCGGCTGCAAAACGAAATCACCCAGGCGGAAATCAACTTGGAAGGGGCGCGCCTTACCGTAAACGAGGAAACGCGCTCCATTTCCAACAGCCTTTCCAACGCGCAGACTTCCGTGGAATCTTCGCAGATTTCCCTTGAGCGGCAAATGCTCAACACCGCCAACGCGGAAGCCGACCTGCGCGAGGCGGAGCTTAATATGGAAGAACCCTTCGACAGCTACGCCTACGACAAGGCCATTGAGGACGCGCAGCTTGCCATCCGGCGCAGAACGGCGGATTTGGAAACCGCGAAGCAGAACCTGGACGACGTTTTCACGGAATTTGACGACTATGCCTACCAGACCGCCATCAACGACGCGAAAATCCTACTTGACCGGCGTATCGGGGAACACACCGACGCGGTCATGGAACTCAGCGAGGAAAAGGATGCCGCCATCGAGTCCTTTGACGACTACGCCTACCGGAACGCCGTAAGCGACGCGGAAAAGACTTACAAGCGCAGGGTCGAGGATTACAAGGCGGCGGAAGAAAACTATTACAACGAATACAACAATTTTGTCTACCTTGCCTCCAACCCCGAAATTCCCTATGAAAGCGCCAACGCGGCGTGGGCGAAGGTGCTCGCGGCGCAAAGCTCCATGGACACCGCCGAACGCGCCATAGACGATGCGGAAGCCGCGAGGGCGCGGGCGAAGAACGATTTGTCCCGGGCGGAGGACGAGTACGAGGAACAGAGCGCGGACAGCAAAGACCAAAGCGTGTCCGGCGCGGAAAAAGCGGTCAAAACCGCGCGGAACGCCGTGGACGACGCGCAGCGGGCGTATGACAAGGCGCAGTCGGAGTTGCTGCGGGCGCAGCGGGACGCGGCGGACAAAAACACCGACGCGGCGGAGGCGGCAAACGACAGCGTAAAAAAAGCGCAGGACGCGCTGACGGACGCGAACCGCGTGTACGAAAAGGCGCTGACCGACAAACTGCGCGCCATGGAGGACTATACCGAGGCAAACGAGCAGCAGCTTGAAACCGCGTGGAAGAATTTAAACGACAGCGCGAAGCAGTTGCAGACGGCGGAGAACGGCTTGAAGTCCGCCGAGAACAGCCTCGCCCAGGCGCAAGGCAAGCCCGGGCCGTCGAGCAACAACATCCGGTTACAGGAGCTTACGCTGGAAAGGCTGAACGCGCAGCTTCTGGAGGGGGAAATCATCGCCACACAGGACGGGGTCATCACCGAGGCCTACGCGACCACCGGCGCGTCCCCCACGGGGCTGCTGTTTGTCATCGAGGACACGGGCAAGCTTTACGTTTCCGCCAACGTCAAGGAATACAACCTGCTTTCCTTGGGCATCGGGCAGCAATCCTACGTCACCACGGACGCCACCGGCGACAGGGTTTACGACGCGAGCGTTTCGTACATTACCCCCAAGGCGGTTTCGGCGGCGGGTTCCACCAGCGTGGAGTTTGAGATAAGGGCGGACGTGGAAAATTCCGACGACGACATCCGCATAGGCATGAACGCGTTCCTCAACGTGGAGACGGACGCCCGGGCGGACGTTTTCGCCGTCCCCATTTCGGCGGTGGTCACCGACGGGCGCGGGAGCTTCGTCTACGCCCTTGAAAACGGCGAGCGCAGGGAAATTCCCGTTACGGTGGGGCTTAAAACCTCCACCCAGGCGGAAATTTCCGGCGAGGGGCTGACGGAGGGGCTTCCGCTTATCGAGCGGCCCAATGTGACGGCGGAGTCCAGCCCGAACAGCATGTCGCCCATGATGATGTTCGGCGGGAGGTAAATATGCTCGAACTCAGCGGAATTTTCAAAAAGTATTTCCTCGGGGAACCCAACGAGCTGACGGTGCTGAAAAATTTGAATATTAAAATAGAGGAGGGCGAGTTTGTTTCGGTGGTGGGTCAGTCCGGCTCGGGCAAGAGCACGCTGATGAACATCATGGGCGCGTTGGACAGGCCCACGGAAGGCGAATACATACTGGACGGCGTGGCGGTCTCGCAAATGAAGGACAGCCAGCTTTCGGAAATCCGGAACCAGAAAATCGGTTTTGTGTTCCAGACTTTCAACCTGATACCCCGCACCACCGCCCTTTCCAACGTGGAGCTTCCGCTTTTTTACATGGGGGTGGGCAAGCGCAAGCGGGCGGAGCGCGCCGCCGAGCTGCTGAAGCTCGTGGGCATGGACGACCGTATGCACCACATGCCCAACGAGCTTTCCGGCGGGCAGAAGCAGCGCGTCGCCATCGCAAGGGCGCTTGCCAACGACCCGTCCATCATTTTGGCGGACGAACCCACCGGCGCGTTGGACAGCAAAACGGGGAACCTGGTTATGGATATCTTCCTTAAAATAAACCGGGAGCAGAAAAAGACCGTGGTGCTGATTACCCACAACGAGGAGCTTGCGCTCAAGACGCAGCGCATTATCACGCTGCTTGACGGGGAGATTATTTCGGACAGGAAGGTGGCGGCATGATTTGGGAAAATATCCAACTGGCGTTTTCCTCGCTTAAATCGAACAAAATGCGGGCGCTGCTGACCATGCTCGGCATTATCATCGGCATTATGTCCATCATCACCATCGTGATTATCGGCGACGCCATGTCCGCCACGGTTACGGAAGACCTTTCCCAACTGGGCGGGAACAACGTGACGCTCAACTTGCAGGAAAAAAGCGAGCGCAGCGTGTCGTACAGCATAGAAAACGGGCGCGCCGTCAGCTACCGGGAATATGTGCCGCCGGAATCCGGCGACATGATTTCGGACGGAATGATTTCGGGCTTGAAGGCGGCGTTCCCGGAAGAAATAACCGGCGTTTCGGTGAGCGTCAACGGGGGGAGCGCAAGGGCGCAGGACGGGGAGCTTTACGCCAATATTTCCGTCACCGGAACCAACGCGGATTATTTCCTCGCCAATAACCTGACCGTACTGTCCGGCAGGCTTATATCGGAGGACGACGTGCGGGAAAACGCCCAGACCGCCGTGGTATCAAACAAACTGGCGGGGAAGATGTTCCCGGACGGGTCGGACCCCGTGGGGCAGCAGGTGAAGGTGTACAAAACCTACGCCATCGAGCTGTACACCATTATCGGCGTGTACGAATACGAGCAGAGCGCGTTTACCATGAGCAACGTGGCGGACGAGGATATTACCACGCAGTTTTACATTCCGGTGAGCACCGCCACGCAGGACAACCTGGAAAAAAATTATTATTCCGCCACCGTCGTCATCACGCCCGGCGAGGATGTTGCCGGGCTTACCACGGAACTTCAGCGTTATTTCGACGACTTATATTTCAACAACGCCAACTGGGGCGTAAACGTGTTCAACATGTCGTCCATTTTGGAGACGGTGACGGAGACGCTTGGGACGATTTCCGTCGCCATCGCGTTTATCGCGGGCATTTCCCTGGTGGTCGGCGGCATTGGCGTCATGAACATCATGCTCGTCTCGGTAACGGAGCGCACCCGGGAAATCGGGACAAGAAAGGCGCTTGGGGCGAAAAATTTCCATATCCAGTTTCAGTTTGTGACCGAGGCGCTGATTATCGCGTTGGTGGGCGGGGTCATCGGGTTGGTGCTCGGCATCGCCCTTGGCGCGGCGGCGGCGGCGGTGTTTGGCGCGAAGCTCGTGATTTCGCCGCCGGTGGTAGCGGGCAGCGTGCTGTTCTCTATGCTGATTGGCGTGTTCTTCGGGCTGTACCCCGCGAACAAAGCCGCGAAGCTCGACCCCATTGACGCGTTGAGGTATGAGTAAGAAACCCTTTTACGCGTCTTCCAACACTTCATCCTCTATCCCGCCCCCCAGGAATTCGCGGCTCGTTATCCCCCGGGCCGCGCGCTGTTTTTCAACCAAGTCGCCCACCAAACGGCGAACCTCGTCGGACTGTTTGATGTTTTTAAGCTCAAGCATAGGGTGCGATTTGTCCGTGCCCACCAACGTCACCGTACCCACGCCGAAAATCTTCTGCGAAAACTTCCGGGTGAGCCGTATATCCATTATGCGGTAGAGCAGAATATCGTCCGTAGTCGTATTGAAGAAACCTTTCCGCAGCACCAAACAGTCGTCGCACAGCTCGTACCGCGTGAAGCTCAGCGGCAACCCTAAGAAGCGCTTGCGGTCCTTCCAAACAATTTCCTGCTTTTCAATTGAAATCTTCTTTGCCATAACATCCCCTCCCGATGGGGCTATTATATAATCAATCGGGGGAAATGAATACTTTTTCACTTTAAGACCGCTCCGAATAATTTTCCGTTTTAATGGAAACATAACAGCAATTACCGCGTTACCGCGCCGCTTTGGCGTGGCGCGGAATATTTAACAAGGAGCTGTCCCTATGAGAAATTACCCGGAAACACTTTTAGACCCCGAGCAATCCGCCGTCGTCATCATAGACCACCAACCGCAGATGTACTTCGGCGTGGAAGGCGCGTCAAGGTCGGCGATTGAAAACAACGTCACCGGGCTCGCCAAAGCGGCGCAGTTGTTCAATGTCCCCTGCATCCTTACCACCGTGGAAGCCAAAAGCTTTTCCGGCTACATGTATTCCAAGGTGCAGCAGGTATACCCTAAAATCAAACCTATCGACCGCACTTCCATCAACGCGTGGGAAGACGCGAATTTTAAAAAGGCGGTGGAAGGCACGAGCCGCAAAAAGGTGATTATCGCCGGGCTGTGGACGGAAGCCTGCGTAACCTTCCCGGCGCTGTGCATGAAATACGACGGCTACGACGTTTACGTGGCGACGGACGCCTGCGGCGGCGCGACCAAAGAGGCGCATGATATGGCGGTACAGCGCATGATACAGGCGGAGGTGAAACCCGTGACATGGATGCAGGTTATGATTGAGTGGCAGCGGAACTGGAACAACAAAGACACCTACAACGGCGTGATGACGATTGTGAAAGACCACGGCGGCGCTTACGGCCTCGGGGTGGAATACGCGGAGAGTATGCTGAAAAATACCGCGCCGCAGCCTTAAATCCGCAAGGCGGGTCTTGCCCGCCTGAGGGAAAGAGGAGCAGCGACGAAACATTTTCACGCGCGCCAAACGCGTTCATACGTTTGGCGCGCGTGTTTTTGCGTAAAACCTTGACAAGGCTTACATATCCACTCATTATGTGGATTCACTTATACAAAATAAACGTTGCGGAAAGGAATCCGCCATGCCCATCATCGACGCGCACGCGCATATTTATCCGGACAAAATCGCGCTGAAAGCCGCTATGGGAGTCGGGGCGTTTTACGGTCTTCCCATGCGGCACGACGGCACGGTGAGCCGTCTGCTTGAAACAGGGAAGAAAGCCGGAATCCATAAATTTCTGGTGCACTCCGTGGCGACCTCGCCCGCGCAGGTGCAAAGCATCAACAATTTTATCGCGAACACGGTTTTGGCGCACGCGGAATTTATCGGTTTCGCCACGGCGCATCAAGACCTTGAAAATATGGAGCGGGAGCTTGAACGCGCCTTTGCCCTCGGGCTGCGGGGGGTCAAGCTGCACCCGGACTTCCAGCGCTTCCGGATCGACGACCCCAAACTGGACAGGCTGTATGCTTTTTTGGAAGGGCGCTATCCGCTGCTGCTGCACGCGGGCGACGACCGGTACGATTTTTCCGGCCCGGCGCGTATCGCGAACATCGTAAAAAGGTTCCCGAAACTCGACGTAATCTGCGCGCACCTTGGGGGGTACACGGAATGGGACGCCGCCGGGCGTTTGCTTGCGGGCCGGCGGCTTTGGGTAGATACCTCAAGCTCGCTGCATTTTATGAGCGTTGAAAAGGCGCGGGGGCTGATTGAAGCCTACGGGGAAGACCGCGTTATTTTCGGGACCGACTACCCCATGTGGGACGCGGCGGAGGAAATGGAGCGCTTCGACAAACTGAATTTAACGGAAGCCGCCCGGGGGAAAATTTTGTATAAAAATATCTGCGGACTTTTAAATCTTATGTTATAATCACCCAAATGCAAAATTATACAATTTTAAGGAGGATTTTTATGATTTTTTTCAAACGCTCGCTGCGTGTAGTCCCCGCCGCCCTGTTGGCGCTGACATTGGCGCTGACGGGCTGCGGCGGCGAACTCACCCGGCTGCTGATGGTCACGGGCGGCACCAGCGGTACCTATTATTCCTACGGCGGCGTCATCGCCTCCACCCTCACCGCCAAGCTGGATAATATCGAAATCACCGCCAACACTTCCGGCGCGTCCGCGGCAAACGTCCGCTCCCTTAAAAACAAAGAAGCCGCGCTCACCATCGTCCAAAACGACGTGCTCGACTACGCCTACAACGGCACGGAAATTATGGCGGCAGACGGGGCGATGCCCATGCTCCGCACCATCGCGACGCTGTACCCCGAAGTGATTCAAATCGTCGCCACCAAAGCTTCCGGCATCACGTCCATCGCCGATATGAGAGGCAAACGCGTATGCGTAGGCGACGCGGGTTCCGGAACGGAGGCGAACGCCCGTCAGGTGCTTGAAGCTTACGGGCTCAGCTTCGACGATTTGGGCGCGGTGGAAAACCTGAGCTTCGGCGACGCGGCGACCGCTATGCAAAACGGCACGCTTGACGCGTCCTTCACCACCGCCGGGGTACCCAACCCCGCGATTACGGAACTGAAAACCTCCACCGATATCGTGCTCGTTCCGGTAGACGGAGCCGAAGCCGACAGCTTAATCGCGAAATACCCCTTCTATTCCAAGTTCACCGTGGCGGAGGAACACTACGGCACCGGCGGAGACACCGTCGCCATTCTCGCCACCCTTGCCTGCACCGAGGAGTTGAGCGAGGATATCGTTTACAACATCACCAAGGGGCTGTTCGACAATCAGGCGGAGCTTGCCACCGCCCACGCCAAGGGGCTTGAGCTTTCCACCGCAAGCGCCGTAAGCGGCGTAAGCATCCCCTTCCACCCCGGCGCGGAGAAATATTACAAAGAAGTCGGCGCGATTAACTAAGAATGCTTAAAAAAAGCAAAGCCGCCGTTATGATTGCAGTGGCGGCGGCTCTGCTTATTATATCTCTCATCGCGCCGTCGGAATGTCTCATCGCCCAATGCGACGGCAGACTCCTTTTCGCCTGGCGCATCCGCCCGGGTGAGTCCTTCGAAATCACTTTCACGCATTCTCTTAACCTTTCGCCCATCACCGACGTAATCGAATGGACCGGGGAAGAATTGATGGTTCGCAAGAGCGTTTTCAAAGCGTTCGGCGCGGGCGTGCCTGTGCCTTCGGACGGTATCGGAACGGAATTAATCCACCGGGAAGACGGGTATTACGAGCTGACCGGGATAGACAAGCCCATGGACAGCATCACCATCCTCACGCAGGAAGCGCCGAACCACCGCGTAACATTCAACGGGAACGAAGTTTTTTTATTGGAACTTACCGGAAGCGGAAAGCAGGTCGAGATAAAAACGGAATATGTGACTTTTTTTTCGCGCCTTATATTGTTGGAGGGACGCCATGCCGGATAAAGAAATCAAACTCAACGAGGAAGAACTCGTCGCGCGGGACGTGGCGGAAGCGTTGGACAAGTACGACAAGGAATCGGCTTTCAGGAACAGGCTGCCCAAGATACCGGAGACCGTCATCGGCGTCATTTTGGCGGCTTTTTCATTGTTCCAGCTTTACGCGAGCGTTTTTACCATACAGGAGCGGCAGCTTAGGCCCATACACCTGATGTTCGCGCTTGCGTTGGTCTTTTTGCTCTACCCCGCGAAGCGCTCTTTGCGGCGGGACAAAATACCCTGGTACGACTGGCTGCTCGCGGCGGTAGTGGTCGCGGCGACGCTGTACATACCGGCTAACTTAGATTATCTGGTCAAAAACATAGGCAATTACGGCGTGTTGGAAATTGCGGTGGGCATCGCCGGCGTCGTGCTGCTGATGGAGGCGTGCCGCCGCGTCGTGGGGCTGCCGATTTTAATCATCGTCCTGCTTTTCCTCGCCTATTCCGTTTTCGGGCATTGGATACCGGGTTTGTTGGGCCATGTGCGGTTTAATCTGCGGCAGGTCACCACCCATATGTATTTCACCCTGGAAGGCGTGTTCGGAACACCCCTCGGCGTTTGCGCCACCTATATTTTTCTGTTTATTCTGTTCGGCGCGTTCTTGGAAAAAACGGGCGTGGGGAAACTGTTTATCGACCTTGCCAACGCCATCGCGGGCAAGCGCATCGGGGGCCCCGCGAAGGTGGCGGTCATCGCATCCGCGTTGGAAGGCACGGTTTCCGGCTCGTCCGTGGCGAACACCGTCGGCTCGGGTTCCTTCACCATACCCGCTATGAAAAAGCTCGGCTACAAACCGGAATTCGCCGGGGCGGTGGAAGCCGCCGCGTCCACCGGCGGGCAGATAATGCCCCCGATTATGGGGGCAGCCGCGTTCCTGATGGCGGAAAACATGGGCGTTTCCTACAGCCTTGTGGTGAAGTCCGCCATTATCCCGGCGATACTTTACTTCACCGGCATACTGATCAGTGTGCATCATGAGGCGCGCAAGTTGGGGCTGCGGGGCATGACCGACGAGGAAATGCCCAAAATCGTGCCGATTCTAAAAGAGCGCGGGCATTTGCTCATGCCGCTTGCCTTTATGATTTACATGCTCTCGTCCAACTCCACGCCCGCATACGCGGCGCTTTCCGCCATACTCACCGCGCTGATGGCGCACAGCCTCGGCTGGTTTTCCATCGTGCCCCTGGTTACGATGATTGCCGGGAAGGAATTTTTCGCCCTGACATTTACCCGCTACGCGCCCATATCCATCGGGGTTTGGCTCGTGCTTTTCCTCGTGCTGCACAAGTTGGACACGGA
>JAISWA010000095.1 GCA_031271275.1 Clostridiales bacterium
AGGTCGAAGATGTGGGTAATCCCCTGCTCGACGGAAGTGATGCAGCGCGGGTTTTTGCAGCGAATCACATTGGTCAGGGATTTTGGCAGCTTTAAATTATCCTTGCGGGTGATTTTTTCGTCCTCCACAATGTTGACCGTAATATTGGGGTCTATATACCCCAACACGTTTAAGTCGATGTCTATGCGGTCTTCGATTTTGATGATATCCTTTTTCCCCATCTTTCCGCTCTTTACGTTCTTGATAATCGCCACGCTGCAATCTAGCTCGTCAAGCCGCAGGTAATGGTACACACTCATGCTGCGCCCCGCCGCGATATGGTCGATAACGACCCCGCGGGTTATTTTGTCAATGGTCAGGCGGTTCGGTACATTATCGTTCATCACGCACGCTCCTTTGTCTGCGCTTCTTCCAACAGCTTCATCAGCAGCGCCATCCGAATATACCGCCCGTACCGCGCCTGCTCGAAATACAGCGCCCGGGGGTCGGCGTCCACTTCCACGGAAATTTCATTCACCCGGGGCAGGGGGTGCAGCACCGCCAGGTCTTCCCGCGCGCGGGACAATTTTTGCTTGTCGAGCACGTACCTGTCTTTGAGCCGCACGTAATCTTCCTCGTTAAAGAAACGTTCCCGCTGCACGCGGGTCATGTATAACACGTCCATCCCGCCGATATGCTCCTCCAGATTTTCGGACTCCACGGCGGTATTGCCGGTTTTTTCGCGAACGTAAGCGGGTATTTTAAGTTCCCCGGGGGAAATAAAAATAAAGCGGTTGTCCTCATACGCGGAAAGCGCTTTGACCAGTGAATGCACCGTCCGCCCGAACATCAAATCGCCGCAGAAGCCGAAGGTTAAACCGGTCAGCCTTTTTTTCACGGAATGGATAGTCAGCAAATCGGTCAGCGTTTGCGTGGGGTGCTGATGCCCCCCGTCGCCCGCGTTTATCACCGGTATTTTGGAAAACCGGGACGCCACAAGCGCCGCGCCTTCCTTGGGGTGCCGCATGGCGCAGATGTCCGCGTAGCAGGAAACCATGCGTATAGTGTCCGCCACGCTCTCGCCTTTGGTGGCGGAACTGGCGTCCGCGTTAGCGAAACCGAGCACCGAGCCGCCCAACGAAAGCATGGCCGATTCAAAACTCAGCCGCGTGCGGGTGCTCGGCTCGTAAAAAAGCGTGGCGAGTATCTTGCCCTTGCACGCGTCGGCGTAAAAGGCGGGCCTGCGGATAATATCCTCCGCGCGTTCGATGAGTGCCGCGAGTTCCTCCCGCGTAAAGTCGGAAGGGTCGATCAAATGCCGCATAAAAAACTCCTTTCAGTGCATCCGTTGAATGTCATAAATCTCTCTATGCATTTATCCACGGCGTTTTGCAGCTTTTTCGTCCGCTTCACGCCGTTTTCGTACCAGATGTTATTGACGCGCAGGGTCTTCGTTTTCCGCTCCGCTATGGCGTCCACCCTGCCGATTAAATCCTCCCCGTACAGCAGCGGCAAAGTGTAGTAGCCGTACTTGCGCTTTTCCGCCGGGGTGTAGATTTCCCACGCGTATTCGAAACCAAACAGCGCTTTTATCAGCTTCCTGTCCCACATAAGGCAATCTAGCGGCGCGAGCAGCTCGCAGCGGGGCTTCGCGTCTATGCCGTCCAGAACCTTTTCCATCAGCGGCGCGTCCTCCCCGCGGCAGTACAGCGCGCTTCTGATACCTTCGACGCTCGTTTCAAAAATTTCCCCTTCATCTGACAATTGCCGGAACGCCGCGGCGCGGGAATCGGATTTTAACCCCCAAATGCCAAGCCACGCGTCGGAATGTCTGTCCCAAAGCAGCCCCACCGCGCCGATACGCCTCGCGATACGCCAACGGATATGCGCGGCTTCGTCGGGGAGGGGTTCCTGCGCGGAAAGCAAACCGGCGGGGAGATATTTTTCCGCGAGGCCGTAAAATTTCCGCGCACCCTGTTTATGGTGGATGATTAAATCGCCGGTGGTGTACATCTGCTCGAGCACCGCCCGGGAGCGGTTGCTTCCGGCGCTCCAGTGGATGGCGGAACGCCAGCGGGGGCTGTCGCTGTCAGCGGCGGGAAAGGATACGGACAGTTCCCTTTCCAACGCGTCCGAACTGAGGGGACCGTTTTTCGCTAAAATCGCCCGGGCGCTTTCCGTCAGCGCTCTTATTTCGGGGAAATTGTTTATGTTTTCCCGGGCGGCGGTACGGTAGCGGGAAAAGTAGCGCCAGTCCTCCGTGGGGATAATGCATAGGCACTTGTCGGGGTAATCGAACAGGGAACGGTCGGAATAGAGCAGTTCCGTTAGCGTTTCTTTGGTAAACCCTTTAACCCGCGATTGCAGCGCTATCTCGGCGTTTTTCCCGCAAACGTCCACCGGGTCGAACTGGATGCTGCCCGTTTGGCGGATGTATTCCCACGCGCCCTGCTTGCCGGAGAACCGGTGCGCGCCGAGCAGACCGTGCTTGAGTAAAATAAACTGCCGCGCCTGGCGGTTGGTCAGTGAACGCATACGATTCCCCCGCACAAAAAAAGAACCGCCCATAACGGCAGCCCTTAAATTAAAATATCTTCCAATAATACCGCGTCACGGCGGCGTATACCGCTTATACCGGAAATTTCGTATCGAAGCACACAAGCCGGACCGTTCATACGCGACACCTCTGGTGGGTAAATATATCATTTGAAAGCGGGGCTGTAAAATACTATTTCGCTCGTGAAAATGCTTCGTCGCTACGCTCCTCTGGCATTTCCACGATGTACGGTTTGACTGAATCGGCTTCAAATCCTCACTTTGTTCGGATTTGTGGACGCCGATTTCCCTCAGGCGGGCAAAGCCCGCCTTGCGGATTTAA